>JAVHVB010000286.1:0-6955 GCA_032160775.1 Pseudonocardiales bacterium
GCGTGCGGCGGCGAGTGCGATGTTCGACTCGACCACTTTGAAGAAGCCGAACATCGCGAGCGACACGAGCAGCACGCTGAGCCCGTTCGCCCAGTTGATCGTGCCGCCCCAGCCGGGGACGAACCGCGGGACCAGCCCACTGATCAGGGTCAGCGTCACCACGATCGGTATCGCGCGAACCTTGAGCGCGGCGACGGTGAGCACGGCGAGGTAGACGCAGAAGACGAACGCGTCGCCGTGTGCGAACAACGCCTCCGCCCCGGTGATCGCAAAGCCGACGACGTAGAGGATCCAGAAGAGGCGGGTGTTGTGTCCCCAGCCCATCGGCAGCGCGGCGAGGTACACCGCGGCGAACGCGACGACGAGCACGTAGCCGACGACTGCTCCCGCGCCGTGCGCGTTGCGGGAGACGCCGTCGACCGCCTGCCCGAGGTAGACCAGCCAGAACGCCGGGAAGAAGAACCGGCGCCAGCCGCCACCGCTCCACTGCCGGGCCAGGACGTCGAGGTCCGGCTCGACCCGGACGCCGGCAGCCGGGTCGAGCGCGCGTGAGTCGGAGTCCATCGACGTCTCGATCAGACCTTGCCGGTGTCGCGCCGGTACGCCCAGCGGGCGAAGGCGGTACAGATGACTGCCCACACGGCGATGGTCAGCCAGCCGCGGGTGCCCCAGGGGTCGGACGATCCGCCGAGCCCGATCTGGCCGGCCTTGGTCAGCCAGTAGGACGGCAGGCTCTTGCACAGTTCGACGAAGAACCCGCCGCCGGTGATCGGAAACCACGTCCCCCCGAGGAAGGCGAACAGCGACGTGATGCCGCCCATCGCCGGGCCCATCGAATCGATCGTGAGCAGGTGACCCAGCGCGATGCCCAGCGCGGCGAACGGCACGAGGGCGACGAGCACCAGCCCGGTGATCGTGAACCAGTCGACGAACGGGTGGATGCGCACGCCGAGCGCGATGCCCGACGCGTAGAGCAGCACGATGGAGACCGCCACCATCAGGTAGCCGGTGAGCACCTTGGCGCGGAAGTACGTGCGCGGTGTCAGCGGCGTGATGCGCAGCTGCCGGTTCCAGCCGACCGAGCGCTCCGCGGAGATGCGTGCGCCGCTGGACAGCACCGCGATCATCGAGCCGAAGGCCAGCAGGCCGAGCATGTAGAACTGCGGTGCGAACAGGTGGGTCGGGTTGGTCTTCGTCCCGCCGAAGTTGTGGTTGTCCTTGTTCGGCAGGGCGAGCAGGAAGTACATCACCAGCGGAAAGGCGATCGAGAAGAAGAAGCTGCGCTTGTTGCGGACGGTGCGCAGCAGTTCGTATTTCACGTAGGTCGTCGCGGCGGTCATGCGTGGGCCTCCTCGTCCTCGTCACCGGTCAGCTGCAGGAAGGCTTCCTCGAGGCCGGCCCCGGTCACCTCGATGTCGCGCGCCTGCGGGTAGGCGGGCAGGAACGCGCGCAGCGCGACGTCGGAGTCCGTGCAGTTCAGGATCACGCCCTCGCCCCGGGTGTCGGCGTTCGTCACGCCCGGCAGGACCGCGAGAGCGGCCAGGTCTGCGCCGGGGAGCGTCGCGCGGATCGTCCGCAGTCCGACGGTGGCCTTGATCTCGGTGGCCGGGCCGTCGGCGACGATCCGCCCGTGCGCCATCAGGATGATCCGGTCGGCGTACTCGTCGGCCTCTTCGAGGTAGTGCGTGGCGAACACGACGGTCTTCCCGCGTGCCGCGAACTCCCGCATCGTCGTCCAGAACTGCCGGCGGGACTCGACGTCCATCGCTACCGTCGGCTCATCGAGGATGAGCAGGTCGGGGTTGGCGATCAGCGCTACCGCGAACCGCAACCGCTGGGTCTGCCCGCCGGACAACTTGGTCGTCTTGCGGCCGGCGAGGTCGCCGATCCGGCACAGCTCGATCGTCTCGTCCACGCCGAGCGGCTTCGGATAGAGGCTCGCCATCATGTCGAGCAGTTCGCGCACGTTCAGATCGGCGATGACGCCGCCGACCTGGAGCATGCCGCCGACCGACCCGGCGGCGATCGCGTCCGCCGGGTTGCGACCGAAGAGCTCGATCTGCCCGGCGTCGGGCGCGAGCAGGCCGAGCACCATGTCGATGGTCGTCGACTTGCCGGCGCCGTTCGGGCCCAGCAAGGCGACCGTCTCGCCGATGTCGATGGTCAGGTCGATGCCGCGGACCGCGTGTACGGGACCCTGCGGGCTCTTGAAGGACTTGGTCAGTCCGGTGAGTTGGACGCCGGTCATGGTTGACCGGGCCACGTCGGTACTTGTCATGGGGCCAGCCTGCCTGACGGGGGCTCTGTGCCGGTATTGCGGTTCGGGCTCGATATGCGGTGACATTCGTCAGCGTCGCCGTCGTTACGCTTGCCCATCGTGGACGAGCGCGCCGACGAGCCCGAGGAGGATCTGCCCGAGCAGATGCGGGTTCGCCGGGAGAAGTACGACCGGCTGATCGACGACCCGGAGCGCGCCCCGTTCCCGGTGCGCCTGCCTCGGACGTCGACGCTCGCCGCGGTGCGCGCGGCCCACCCGGACCTCGCCGCGGACACCGAGACCGGCCAGGTCGTCGGCGTCGCCGGCCGGGTGATCTTCCTGCGCAACACCGGCAAGCTGTGCTTCGCGATGCTGCGCGAGGGTGACGCCGAGTTGCAGGTGATGATCTCCCTCGACAGGGTCGGCGCGGACCTGCTGGCGGCGTGGAAGGGCGATGTCGACCTCGGTGACGTCGTGTTCGTGCAGGGCGAGGTGATCTCGTCCAAGCGCGGCGAGCTGTCGGTGCTCGCTGACACCTGGCGGATCGCCGCGAAGGCCCTGCGGCCGCTGCCGGTCGCGCACAAGCCGCTGTCGGACGAAACCCGCGTGCGGCAGCGCTATGTCGACCTGATCGTACGGCCCGAGGCGCGCCGGATGGTCCGGCTGCGCGCAGATGTGCTGCGCTCGTTGCGCTCGACCTTCCACGACCTCGGCTACCTCGAGGTCGAGACGCCGGTACTCCAAGCCGTGCACGGGGGCGCCGCCGCGCGCCCGTTCCACACCCACCTCAACGCATTCGACATCGATATGTCGTTGCGAATCGCCACCGAGTTGTACCTGAAGCGATGCATCGTAGGCGGCATCGAGAAGGTCTATGAGATAGGCCCGGCATTTCGCAATGAAGGCGTCGATTCGAGCCATTCCCCGGAATACACCTTGCTCGAGGCCTATGCGGCCTACGGCGACTACGACACCATGGCGGAGTTGACGCGCCGACTGGTGCTGGACGCCGCGGACGCGGTCGGCGTGGACACCGGGACAGGCATCGACGGCAGCGAAATCGATCTGCACGGCGAATGGCACACCGTGACCGTCCATGGCGCGGTGTCGGCCGCGATCGGCGAGCAGGTCGATCCGGACACGACAGCCGAGACGCTGCGGGCGCACGCCGAGCGGCTCGACGTACCGCTCAAGCCCGACTGGACGGCCGGCGAGATCGTCCTGGAGCTGTACGAGAAGCTCGTCGAACACACCCTGATCCAGCCCACGTTCGTCCGTGACTATCCGGTGGACGTCCGGCCGCTGGCCCGCCCGCACCGCGCCGACCCACGGCTGGCCGAGGCGTGGGACCTGATCATCGGCGGTGTCGAGATCGCACCCGCCTACTCCGAACTGGTGGACCCCGTCGAGCAGCGGCGCCGCCTCATCGAGCAGTCGCTCGCCGCCGCGGCCGGCAACCCGGAGGCAATGGAACTAGACGAGGACTTTCTGCGCGCGCTCGAATACGGAATGCCACCGACCGGCGGAATGGGCATGGGCGTCGACCGGCTCGTCATGGTCCTGACGGGCAAGGGAATTCGCGAGACGATCCTGTTCCCGCTGCTGCGGCCGGAATAGCAATTCCGCCGCGACGCCTATTTGCTAGGCTAATCGAGCCGGAAATGTTTCCCCCGAGAGAATGGCTGGATTAATGGCGCAGAAGACAATCGTGCAGCTGATCGACGACCTCGATCAGGGCGCGGCCGACGAGACGGTGAGCTTCGCGCTCGACGGCGCGGCCTACGAAATCGACCTGTCTTCCGCGAACGCCGCGAAAATGCGCGACGCGTTCGCCCCGTACATCGCCAACGCCCGCCGGGCGCGGGGCAGCAGCGCCGCCGGGCGCCCATCCGGCTCCGGCCGGCGCAGCAGCGGTCGCGGCGCGCGCAGCGACCGGGAACAACTGCAGGCGATCCGCGAGTGGGGCCGCAAGAACGGCTGGCAGGTCAACGCCCGCGGCCGGATCCCGGCCGACCTGCTCGCGGCGTACAACGGCGCCGAGAGCTGATTTCGCCGCAGGTGGCTGCGCTGTCAGTCGCCGAGGTGAGTGTCGAAGAACGTCTCGATGCGCCGCCACGCATCGGCCGCGGCCTCTGGGCGCGGCCCGACGTTCGCCACCCGCATCACCGTCGGCAGCGGCCCGGGACCGATCGGCACGTCGTTCAGGAACGAGTGCCCGACCCCGGGGTACAGCTTGATGTCGTGTTCGACGCCGACCGCGGCGAGCGTGCGGCCGAGCTTGCGGCCGGCGCCGGGGATCAGCGGGTCGCGCCCGCCGTAGCTGGCGACCACCGGGCAGGCGCCGGCGAGCACCCGCTCCAGCTTCGGCGGTAGCGGGCCGTAGTTCGGCGCCGCGGCGTCGAAGCCCCGGCTCGCCATGACCAGTGCGAACCCGCCGCCCATGCAGAAGCCGATGATGCCGACCCGGCCAGTGGCGTCCGGGCGGTTGCGCAGGAAGTCGCGACCCGCCTCGATGTCGGCGATCGCCTTGCCCTTGCCGGTCATCAGCGCGCGGAAGGTCGACACCAGGCAGCGGGCGGCGCCGCCGTCGCTGAACAGATCGAGCGCGAGCGCCGCGTACCCGGCCGTGGCCAGGTGGTCGGCCTGGCGGCGGACGACGTCGTTGAGTCCGAACGCCTCGTGGACGACGACCACGCCTGGCCACGGACCGTCATCCGCGGGCAGCGCGAGGTAGCCGCGCAGCTCCGCCGAGCCGCCGCGAACGGGGCTGAGCTCGATATCAGGCACGCGCGGAGCCTAGCGAGCACCACTTTGCAGCTGTGGGGCCAGCTGATCGCCGTTGGCGCACGCCACAGCTGCAAAGCGGTGGGGCGTTCGCCGGGAGCGAAACCGGCCGGCCGCGGAGCATTTCCGCCCCTCCGCGCGTTGAACAGGTCGTCCCCCGGTTTTTCCGCGCCGACGGGGGCTGCCGGTCGATCGGCAGGGCTGGGCGGGAAATCCGAGCTTCACCTTCCCGGACTACAGTCGATGTGTGTACGGAGGGGCGCGGAAGGAGCTACTCGATGTTTGAACGGTTCACAGACCGCGCACGACGCGTTGTCGTCCTGGCTCAAGAAGAAGCCAGGATGCTCAATCACAACTACATCGGCACCGAGCACATCCTGCTCGGGCTGATTCACGAGGGCGAAGGGGTCGCCGCAAAGGCCCTGGAGTCCCTCGGCATCTCCCTCGACGCCGTGCGCCAGCAGGTCGAGGAGATCATCGGCCAGGGCCAGCAGGCGCCGAGCGGGCACATCCCGTTCACCCCGCGCGCCAAGAAGGTCCTCGAGCTGAGCCTGCGCGAAGCGCTGCAGCTGGGGCACAACTACATCGGCACCGAGCACATCCTGCTGGGCCTGATCCGCGAGGGCGAGGGCGTCGCCGCCCAGGTGCTCGTGAAGCTCGGGGCCGACCTGAACAAGGTCCGCCAGCAGGTCATCCAGCTGCTCAACGGCTACCAGAGCAAGGAGCCGACCGGCAGCACGTCCGAGTCCGCCCCGTCCACATCCCTGGTGCTCGACCAGTTCGGCCGCAACCTGACCCAGTCCGCGCGCGAAGGCAAGCTCGACCCGGTCATCGGCCGGGAGCGCGAGATCGAGCGGCTGATGCAGGTGCTCAGCCGCCGCACCAAGAACAACCCGGTGCTGATCGGCGAGCCGGGTGTCGGCAAGACCGCGGTCGTCGAGGGGCTGGCCCAGCAGATCGTCAAGGGCGAGGTGCCCGAGACGTTGAAGGACAAGCAGCTCTACACCCTCGACCTCGGCTCGCTCGTCGCCGGCACGCGCTACCGCGGTGACTTCGAAGAGCGGCTGAAGAAGGTGCTCAAGGAGATCCGCACCCGCGGCGACATCATCATGTTCATCGACGAGATCCACACCCTCGTCGGCGCCGGCGCGGCTGAGGGCGCGATCGACGCCGCGTCCATTCTCAAGCCGATGCTCGCCCGCGGTGAGCTGCAGACGATCGGCGCGACCACCCTGGACGAGTACCGCAAGTACCTCGAGAAGGACGCCGCGCTCGAGCGCCGGTTCCAGCCGATCCAGGTCGGTGAGCCGACCGTGGCCCACACGATCGAGATCCTGAAGGGCCTGCGCGACCGGTACGAGGCGCACCACCGCATCTCGATCACCGACGCAGCGCTCGTCTCGGCCGCCGGGCTCGCCGACCGCTACATCAGCGACCGGTTCCTGCCGGACAAGGCGATCGACCTCATCGACGAGGCCGGCGCGCGCATGCGCATCCGCCGGATGACCGCGCCGCCGGACCTGCGCGAGTTCGACGAGCGGATCGCCGACGTCCGCCGCGAGAAGGAGTCCGCGATCGACGCGCAGGACTTCGAGAAGGCCGCGTCGCTCCGCGACAAGGAGAAGACGCTGCTCGCCGAGAAGGCCAAGCGCGAGCAGGAGTGGAAGGCCGGCGACCTGGACGTCGTCGCCGAGGTCGACGACGAGCAGATCGCCGAGGTGCTCGCCACCTGGACCGGCATCCCCGTCTTCAAGCTGACCGAGGAAGAGACCGCACGGCTGCTGCGGATGGAGGACGAGCTGCACAAGCGGGTCGTCGGCCAGCAGCAGGCGATCAAGGCCGTCTCGCAGGCGATCCGGCGCACCCGTGCCGGGCTGAAGGACCCGAAGCGGCCCGGTGGCTCGTTCATCTTCG
>JAVHVB010000287.1:0-5659 GCA_032160775.1 Pseudonocardiales bacterium
TACTACTCGATCTACCAGAAGATGATCGTGCGCGGCCGCGACTTCACCGACATCTACGACCTGGTCGGCATCCGCGTCCTGGTCGACTCCGAACGCGACTGCTATGCGACCCTCGGCGTGATCCACGCGAACTGGCAGCCGGTACCCGGCCGGTTCAAGGACTACATCGCGATGCCGAAGTTCAATATGTACCAGTCACTGCACACGACGATCATCGGCCCGGCCGGCAAGCCGGTGGAGCTCCAGATCCGCACGCACGCCCAGCACCGGACGGCCGAGTACGGCATCGCCGCGCACTGGAAGTACAAGGAGCGCAAGGACCTCTCGATCTCCGACCCCGGCGCGATGTCCGAGGAGATGGGCTGGCTGCGCCAGTTGCTCGACTGGCAGCGCGAGGCGCAGGAGCCGGAGGAGTTCCTCGACGCGTTGCGCTACGACCTCGGCGCAAGCGAGGTCTACGTCTTCACGCCGAAGGGCGACGTGCTCGGTCTGCCGCAGGGATCGACCCCGGTCGACTTCGCCTACGCCGTGCACACCGAGGTCGGCCACCGCTGCATCGGCGCCCGGGTCAACGGCAAGCTCGTCGCGCTGGAGAGCGCGCTCGACAACGGCGACACCGTCGAGATCTTCACCTCCAAGGCCGAGGGAGCCGGCCCGTCGCGCGACTGGCTCGACTTCGTCAAGTCACCGCGGGCCCGGAACAAGATCCGCCAGTGGTTCGCCCGCGAGCGGCGGGAGGACGCGATCGACGCCGGCAAGACCGCGCTGTCGAAGGCGATGCGCAAGGCGTCGCTGCCGATCCAGCGGCTGCTCGGCGGCGACCAGCTGCTGACCCTCGCGCACGACATGCACTACGCGGACATCTCGGCGCTGTACGCGGCGATCGGCGAGAACCACGTGTCCGCGCAGTCGGTCGTGCAGAAGCTCGTCACCCAGTTCGGCGGGTCCGAGGGGGCGGTCGAGGACATCGCCGAGGCGATCGTGCCGTCGCAGGGCGAGGCGCCCCCGCTCGGGCCGTCCCGCGCCGACAACACCGGTGTGCGGATCAAGGGCGGGGTCACCGACGTCCACACCAAGTTGGCGCGCTGCTGCACGCCGGTGCCGGGCGACCAGATCATCGGCTTCGTCACCCGCGGCGGCGCGATCTCGGTGCATCGCACCACCTGCACGAATGCGGCGGCGCTGACCGAGCAGGCCGAGCGACTGCTCGAGGTCGAGTGGGACCCCGGTGCGGCGGCGACCTACGTCGTGTCCATCCAGGTCGAGGCGCTCGACCGGCACGGGTTGCTGTCCGACGTGGCCCGGGTGTTGTCCGACGACCGGGTGAGCATCCTGTCAGCGAACGTGACGACCAACCGCGATCGGGTGGCGGTCAGCCGGTTCACCTTCGAGATGGCCGAGGCCAAGCACCTCGGTCACCTGCTGCGCGCCATCAAGAACATCGAAGGCGTCTACGACGCCCACCGGGTGCAGACCGGCAGCTGACCGCCGGTCATTCGACGAGCGCCACCGAGTTCAGTGTCAACGGCAGATTCGGCTTGCCGTCGCCGTTCGGCGCGCCCTGCGCTGCCACCTTGTCCACGACGTTCAGGCCGGACGTCACCTTGCCGAACACGGTGTACTGCAATGCGCCGAGACCCTGCTGCAACTCGGGCGAGTTCTTGTAGACGATGAAGAACTGGCTGCCGCCGCTGTGCGGGTTCGCCGTGCGGGCCATGGCAATCGTGCCGGCCGGGTACTCCTCGTTGCCGGTCGCCTCGTCCGGAATGGTGTAGCCCGGCCCGCCGAGGCCGGTGGCCAGCGGGTCGCCGCACTGCAGCACGTAGAAGCCGGTGGTCGTCAGCCGGTGGCAGGACGTCTGGCTGTAGTAGTTCTGCTGGGCGAGTGACACGAAGCTCGCGACCGCGCAGGGGGCGAGCGAGCGGTCCAGCTGAAAGGTCATCGCGCCCTCCGAGGTGGAGACCAGCATGTTCACCTTGCCGGTCTTCGGCGGGGTGGGCGTGGCCGGCGGCGTGACCTGCCGGGCCGCGTTACCGCTCGGCGTCCAGCTGCACGGGTACGGGTCGGTGGGCGGCGGCGTGACCGATGTCGTCGGCGTGGGGACGATCGTGGTCGGCGTCGTGCTGCCGCCGGCCGCCGGGGTGGACGAGTCGTTCGTCGTCGCGACGAGCACCGAGGCGACGATTCCGGCGACGATTAGCACACCGATGACCGAGACGATCAGGCTGTTCCGGCGATGCCGGGCCGACTGTTGGGTGCGGCGCTGCTGCTGCCGTTTCAGCCGACGGCGCTGGGCCTCCCGCCGCTGCCGATCGGTCGGCATCCGCTAGCCGCCCGCGGTGACGCTCGTCAGGTCGACGACGAACACCAGCGGCGAGTTCGCCGGGATGCTCCCGTTGGCCTGGGTACCGTAGCCGAGCTGGGCGGGCAGGATCATGATCCGCCGGCCGCCCTCGCGCATCGGCTCGACCTTGCCGATGCCGCCGATGCCCTGAGTGAAGCCGGGCACGACGCCGGTGAGCGAGAAGCTGACCGGAGCGCCGCCGCGGTCCCAGGAGGAGTCGAACTTGGTGCCGTTGCCGTAGAGCACGCCGGTGTACTGGACCGAGACGGTCGAGGTCGGCGTGGCCGGCTTGCCGGTTCCGACGACGAGGTCCATGCACTCCAGCGCCGTCGGCGCGTGCTCGGACAGCGACTTCACGGTCGGCGCGTGCTTCAGATCGGTGCCGCCGGTGACGGTCACCCCGTCGAAGGTCGCGGTGTCGCCCTTCGGCGGCTTCGCGCAGGCGACCGGCGCACCGAGTGGCGGGGCCGACGAGGTCGGCGTGGTGGGCGTGGTGGGCGGCGTGCTCGGGGCCGTCTGCGGGTTGCCGCCCGGGCCGCTGCCCTGGATCGGCTTCTTGTCATCGCCCGTAGTGAGCACGACGACCACGATGACGGCCGCGATGAGCACGACCGTGCCGATGATCGAGGCGATCAGGGTGGTGCGCTTCCGGGCGGCTTCGCGCGCCCTGCGTTCCTCGAGCTGCTTCTGCAGGCGGCGCGCGGCGGCATCCCGGCGCTGCTGGTTCGACGACGGCACGAGGTCGGTCCTCCACTGAGTTGACTGTGGTCGGGGCGGAAATCTCCGGCAGTCTACGAAAGCCGGTTGAGAGCTGCCCCTGGGCGGGGTCTCGGTAGGCTTGGCTGCCAGTCCATTTTCAGCCATTCCAGCCATTCCAGCGATCCAGGAGTCCTCGGCGTGCTCGTTGCGGGTTTCCCGTCCGACGTGACCGACACCAACTGCTGGGTCGTCGCTCCGGCCGACGGCGAGCAGTGTGTCGTCATCGATCCGGGCATCGGCGTCACCGGTCAGCTCGACGAGGTCATCGCCGAGCACCGGCTGCACCCGGTGGCGGTGCTGCTGACCCACGGGCACTTCGACCACACGTTCTCGGTGCTCCCGGTGTGCCAGGCGCGCGATGTGCCCGCCTACATCCACCCGGCAGATCGCGGCCAGCTCGCCGATCCGTGGTCCGGCGTCGGTATGCCGAAGGGCACGCCGCTGTTCGGCTCGCTCACCTTCGCCGAGCCGGACGACGTGCGGGAGCTGCGCTCGGCCGACAAGATCTCGCTCGCCGGGCTGGAGTTCGTGGTGACTCACGCGCCCGGGCACAGTGCCGGATCGGTCGTGTTCGGGCTGACCGGCGCCGCGGAGCCGGTCGTGTTCAGCGGCGACGTCCTGTTCGCGGGCTCCATCGGCCGCACCGATCTGCCGGGCGCCTCGATGGCCGAGATGGAGGCGTCGCTGCGCGACGTGATCCTGCCGATGGACGACGCGACCGTCGTCCACCCCGGGCACGGCCCGTCCACCTCGATCGCTCGCGAGCGCGCGACGAACCCGTTCCTGCGGCGCATCTGATGCCCGTCTCCGGCTTCCCCGAACTGCTGCCGCAGCAGCGCTTCGTCGAGCTGACAGTCCTAGACCGGCTCCGGCGCATCTTCGAGCTGCACGGCTTCGCGCCCCTCGAGACGCCCGCCGCGGAAACCCTCGAGACCTTGCTCCGGAAGGGCGACATCGACAAAGAGGTGTACGTCCTGCGCCGACTGCACGCCGACGGGGATGACAGTTCGGCGGCGTCGCTGGGCCTGCACTACGACCTGACGGTGCCGTTCGCGCGGTACGTGCTCGAGCACGCGGGCCACCTGGAGTTCCCGTTCCGTCGCTACCAGATCCAGAAGGTGTGGCGCGGCGAGCGCCCGCAGGAGGGCCGATTCCGCGAGTTCACCCAGGCCGACATCGACGTGGTCGGGCGTGGCGAGCTGCCCTTCCACCACGACGTCGAGATCGCCCGGGTGATGGCCGAGGCGCTGGCCGCGCTGGACTTCCTCCCGCCGCTCCGCCTGCAGGTCAACAACCGGCGGCTGATCGAGGGCTTCTACCGCGGGCTGGGCGCCGTTGACGTGCCCGCCGTGATGCGCGTGATCGACAAGCTCGACAAGCTTCCCGCGGCCACGGTGGCCGGCCAGCTGGGCAGCGAGGCGGGGCTGGACGACAGGCAGGCGGCCCTGTGCTTGCAGCTGGCCGAGATCCGCACGCCCGACTTGTCGTTCGTCGAGCGGGTGCGCGCGCTCGGCGTGGAGCACGAACTGCTCGACACCGGGCTGGCCGAGCTGGCCGCCGTGGTCGACGGGTGCGCGGCGATCACCGGCGTCGCGGTAGAGGCGGACCTGCGCATCGCCCGCGGCCTCGACTACTACACCGGCACGGTGTTCGAGACCCGGATGAGCGGGTTCGAGTCGCTCGGCTCGGTGTGCTCGGGTGGCCGCTACGACTCGCTTGCCTCGGACGGCCGGACGACCTTCCCGGGCGTGGGGATCTCGCTCGGGGTCACCCGGCTGCTTCTCCCGCTGTTGCAGCGCGGGGTGATCACCGGGTCGCGGCCCGTCCCGTCCGCCGTGCTGGTGGCGTTGCCCACCGAGGACGCCCGCGCGGAGTGCGACGCGATCGCACAGCTTCTGCGCCGGCGGGGCATCGCGGCCGAGGTGGCGGCGTCGGCGCAGAAGTACGGCAAGCAGATCCGCTACGCCGAGCGGCGGGGCATTCCGTTCGTGTGGTTCCCAGCGGGAGCCGACACCGGCGAAGCGGACACGGTGAAAGACATCCGCAGCGGCGACCAGGTACCGGCCGACCCGGCATCCTGGGCGCCGCCTGAATCGGACCTGCGCCCGCAGGTCGTGGCTTCGAGAGTAGATGAATGATTCGTACGCATGACGCCGGTTCGCTCCGGGCGTCGGACGCAGGCCAGACCGTGACGCTGGCGGGCTGGGTGGCCACCCGGCGCGACCACGGGGGAGTGACGTTCATCGACCTGCGCGACCGCTGCGGTCTCGTGCAAGTGGTCCTGCGCGAGGACTCGGTCGCGCACGACCTGCGCAACGAGTGGGTGCTGAAGGTCGTCGGCGAGGTCCGCGCCCGCGAGCCGCAGAACGTCAACCCGAACCTCCCGACCGGCGAGATCGAGGTGGCGGCGTCGTCGATCGACGTGCTGAACGCCGCCGCGCCGCTTCCGTTCCAGCTGGACGCCTACTCCGGGGTCGGCGAAGAGGCGCGGCTGAAGTACCGCTACCTCGACCTGCGGCGGGCCGCGCCGGCCGCGGCGCTGCGCCTGCGCAGCGA
>JAVHVB010000288.1:0-2726 GCA_032160775.1 Pseudonocardiales bacterium
CCGCGGACGTCGCTCACCTGAGCTGGACCGACGACCTGCACCAGCAACTCCGGCAACACCACACCGAGCGAACCTGGTCGGCGGGCCGCGGCGAGCGGCTCGACCGGCTGCGTCAGGCGAAGACGACCTGGGATCCGGACGACGCGTTCCGGCACTGCCACCACATCGCACCCGCAAGCGCGCGGGTCTGAACACAAGGGGAAAACCATGTACCGACCGCACATCGCTGTTCTCGCGGCCCTCGCGGCAGTACCACTCGGCCTCGGCGCATGCTCGTCGAGCACCGCGGGCGCCGGGAGCGCCGCGGTTGGCGCCCACCGGCCGGGTTCCGTGGCGCCCGCCGGCGCTTCGGCTTCGGTCTCGACACCTACTGCGGCCGCACCCACCTCGGCGGCGTCGAACGGCGGAACCGCCTGCTCGTTCCTGGCGAAGAGCAATCAGGTGCTGCTCGACATCGGGGCCGGCGACAGCGCCTCAGGCGGCGTCGACAAGGAGAAGGTCAAGCATGACCTGCAGGTCGCTGCCGACCAGGCGCCGGCTGAGATCAAGGGTGACGTGCAGACGATCGTGCAGTTCGACGTATCGGTGATCGACGGCAACACCAGCGTCAAGGAGACGCCGGCTCTTCAGTCCGCGATGCAGCACTATGCGTCCTGGGTCAGCGGCCATTGCGCCGGCGTCTCGAACCTGCCGACGGGGCCCACGTCATGAGGGCCGTCCGCGCGGTCGCGGCGATCGCCGCCGTGGCGGTGATCGCGACCGGCTGCAGCAACACCGCTCGCGGCGTCCATGTCCCGCAGGGCCCCACCGCGTCCAGCCCCGGAACGCGATCAGGCACCGCACCGGTGGCGGCCTCGGGCGGCTGCCAACTGGACGTCGTCGCCCAGATCTGCGCGACGGTGGCGATCACCGGTGCGATCTCGCTGACCGGCTCGGGCCGCGCGCCTGCCCCGATCCCGGACTCGGCCTCGCCCAAAGTGACGTGCGCGCAGCTGGCGACGCTCAACGACGGCGGGAGCAAGGACCTAGGCGACTCGATACAGGGCGTCGACGGGCACGAGGTCATGTGGGACGCCTCGTTCGGCGGTTTCCACGGTCCAGGCCAGTACGGCCTGGCGGATGTGCAGTTCTACCTGACCGTCGACACCGTGGCGTACTACCCGGCGACCGGTTCGAGCCTCAGCATCACGGTCGGCCCTGACTTCGCCACCAAGTTGACGTTCGCGCAGCTGAAGTCCAGTGACGGTGCGGGCGCGGTGTCCGGAAATCTTTCGTGGACGTGCAAGGACCCGACATGAGTGGGTTGCGCGGGCGAAGCCTGCAGATCGTGTCGTGGGTCGGGTTGGGTGTATCGACGGTCACCCTCCTGTTCGCGTTACCCCGGCTGTTCGACCATGGCGGCGGCGCGGGACGTGTGCTCGGCAATGCCGCCGCGGTCGGCTGGACGCTGCTGCTGATCACGCTGGCCATCGCCCCGGTGCGGACCTTCGGTCCGCGCGCCGTGGCCGGGGCGTGGTTCTCCGGCTTCTTCGGCGTCATCTCGCTCTCGACGCTCGTAGGACGACCGGTGGTCAAGCACTTCGGGTCGGACAGCGCATTCGCGGTCGCGTTCTGGGTCCCGTTCACCGAAGAGGTGCTGAAGCTGGCGCCGGTCGCGTTGCTTCTCGTGATCGCCACGCGCAATCGCCAAGCCCGGCCGTCCGTCGGCGATGCCGTGCTGTTCGCGGCGACGGTGGGCGGCGGCTTCGCCGTGTACGAAAACGCGCTGTACGCCCGCAGCGTCGGCGGCTGGACCGCTCACCCGCCGTTGTCGCTTCTCGTTCCGTCGTTGCAGACGACATCCGACGGTCGCGGTACGACCGTGCTCGTCGGCGGTCACCTCGTCTTCACCGCGGTGACGGGTCTGGGTCTAGCCCTGACGCTCGCGTACCGCCGACGGTTCCGGGGGGCGTGGCTGGCGGCGCCCGTGTCCTTTGCCGCCGTGTTGATCGAACACGCGATGGCGAACGAACTGAGTCTTGTGTCTGCGGGCGCCACTCGACCGTTGTGGCTGACCGTTGCCCGCGTCATCACTCTCGACGGTTACCTGTCGACGATCCTCTTGATGGGTGGCCTCGGGCTCGTCGCCGTTGTCGAACGACGGCTCGTGCGGACCACGGGGATGGTGCCGCATCCCCCGCGGGACGCAGCGGTGCGCAAATACCTCCGTTCCCTTCGCCCAGAGCAACGCGTCGTCGCCGGAAGGGCCGTAGCGCTCGCGTTCGTGCAGTGCGCCCCCCGCCGTCAGGAGGTCCGACCATGAGCGTGCTCCTGGGACTACTGCCCACCGTCCATCACCTGGCCATGTGGTGCGCCAGCTGCGTCGACCCCTCCGGCGCGAACGTGCCCACCGCGGTAGGAACCGCTGCTGGCGCGGCGGGTGCGGCCGGGGCGTTGGGCGGCGCGCCGTTCATCGGGGGCAGCGGGGGCGCGTCTGGCGCCGGGCCGGGTGGCCCGGACCCGGGGAACATGCCCCAACCACTGCCCGTCGACCCCGGTAGTCCTTATCCGGCCAGCGGGCCACAGCCGTTGCCGATCGATCCGGGCAGTCCTTATCCGGCCAGCGGGCCACAGCCGTTGCCGATCGATCCGGGCAGCCCTTATCCGGCCAGCGGGCCACAGCCGTTGCCGATCGATCCGGGCAGCCCTTATCCGGCCAGCGGGCCACAGCCGTTGCCGATCGATCC
>JAVHVB010000289.1:0-7561 GCA_032160775.1 Pseudonocardiales bacterium
CGAGGAGTGCCTCGTAGCCGGGCAGGCTCTCGATCCAGGCGAGGGCGCCTTGGTCGAGGACGACGGCGGCGGTGGCGTAGGCGTCTGCGAGAGTGAGCGACGGGCCGAGCACGGTGGCGCTCGCCAGGTTGGTCGCGGGCAGTGCGGTGAACGGGTCGATGATGTGTGCGCCGCGCTCGGCGCTGCCGGACGTCGCAACGGCGAGGTCGCGGCCGCGGACGACGGTGAGCACCTGCCTGCGATCATTCGGGTCGGCGATGCCGACGGCCCAGGGCGTGCCGGGCGCGGCTTCGCCGCGAAGTTGCATGTCGCCGCCGCCGTTGACGGCGTGGTTGCGCGCGCCGTGCTCGTGCAGGATCCTGCTGGCCCGTTCGATGGCCCACCCCTTGACGAGGCCGGTGGGGTCGAGCCGGCCGTGGCGGATGGCGGTGAACGCGCCGCCGGTGGCGTCCTGTACCTGCGCGCACAGTCCGAGCACGACCGCGACGTCAGGGTCGGCGTCGACAACGCGGAGCTCGCCGCGGCGAATGCGGCTGATGTCGCTGTCGTCCTTGTACGTGCTGAAAACCGCGTCCGCGTGGTGCAACCAGGCCACGGCGTCGTGCATGGCCTCGCTCCACTGGCCGGGGTCGCGGATGTCGAAGGTGAACACCGTTCCCATGCAGTGCTCGACATGCAGGCTGCGCTTCACGGTGACGGTCATAGACCGGCCTTGTTCAGTGCGCTTTGCAGCGAGTTGATGTAGCCGGTGCTCGTGTAGGTGGCTCCGGAGATCATGTCGATCTGAGCACTGCCGGCGGCGAGGGCCTCTTGATTCAGCGCCGGCACGGCGTAGGAGTTGATCTCCTCGTCGCGCCCGTTGTTCCACGGGTAGTCGATGGCTGTGACGCTGGCGAGCTTGCCGTTGGTGACGGTGATGCGGACCTGGACGGGGCCCCACTGGGTGTCGATCGAGTCGCCGGTGATCGTCTTGCTCGTCGAGGCGTTCGACGCCGATTTTGTGGACTTCGACGCCGATTTTGTGGACTTCGACGCCGGTGTCGAGGTCGATGACGTCGGGGTGGGGCCGGCGCCGGCCGTGCCGGTGTCCGGACCGGTGGCGGTGATCGCCGGCGGCGCGGACGCGGCCGTCGAACCGTTGGTCTTGAAGTTCAGCAGAAGCACCAGGCCGGTGATCGTGCCGAACAATGAGGCGAGGACGCGTTTCATCGGCGTTCCGTTTCCGGCATCAGAACTGGAAGGATTCGTGGTGGATCTGCCGGCGAGGCAGCTTCGCCTTGCGAAGTGCGGCGATGACGGAGCGGGCCATCGGATCGGGTCCGCAGATGTAGACGTCGTGCTCGCGCAGCTCGGGCACGCGGGCTGCGAGCGCGCCGGCGCTGAGCGGGTCGTGACCGAGCTGGGCGCGGTTGCCGGTGAGCACGTGCAGGTGCGCGCCGCGCTGCTTCGCAATGGCGACCAGCTCGTCGCGGAACACCACGTCCCGCTCGTGGCTCGCACGGTAGAGAAGGGTGACGTCGCCAGGCCCGCCGGGGAGTGCCTCGAACAGGGCGCGGAGCGGGGTGATGCCGATGCCACCGGCGACGAGCAGCACCTTGCGGTTGCGGCGCCGCGCCGAGGTCATCGCGCCGTACGGTCCCTCGGTGAGCACGCGGGTGCCCGGCTGCAGCCGCATCAGGGCGGCGCTGTGATCGCCCAAGTCCTTTACGGTGACGCGCAGCAGGTTGTCGCGCGGCGCGGCCGACAGCGAGTACGGGTTGGCCGCCCACCAGAGCTCGCGGGTCAGGAAGCGCCAGCGGAAGAACTGCCCGGCCTGCGCGGCGAGCTCGTGCAGGTGCCGTCCGGTGACCAGGATCGACACCACGCCCGGCGCCTCGAAGTGGACCGAATGCACCCGCATCCGGTGCCGCACCGTCTGCCGGACGGGCACCGCGAAGCGATACCAGACGATCGCGGTGGCCACGCCGATGTACAGCAGCGACCACGCGAACCGGGCGGGCCGGTTGTCGATGAACTCGGCCCCGGTGGAGAACTGGTGACTGAATGCCAGCGCGACTGCGAGGTAGGTGTAGAGGTGCAGGAAGTGCCAGGTCTCATATCGCAGGCGCCGCCGCGCCGCCCGTGCAGAGACGATGGCGACGCCGACGAGCAGCAGTCCGCCGACGGAGGCCATCAGCACGTCCGGGTAGCTCGTGATGAGCGTGCCGGTCTGGCTGACCACGTCGGTGTGCGCCTGGACCGCGTACCCCCAGATGATCAGCAGGCCGTGGGCGACGACAAGGCTGACGGTGTACCGCCCGCCCATCGCGTGCCAACGAGCCAGTTTGTCCGCGCCGATACCGCGCTCCAGCGGTGGGATGCGGGCCATCAACGCAACGAGCACGACGACGCCGTAGCCGGCGAGCAGGCCGGTGACGCGCCCGGCGTTGATGAGCCATTCGCCCATGCCGGTGATGGACGTCGTGTTCTGCCACCACAGACCGACCACGGCAACCGCACCGGCCAGAATGACTGCGAAGACCGCGCCCGGCCGGGCACCTGCCGGCGAGGCGGTGGCAGGCGTGGGGGGCTTGGTTGCCAGGGGTCGGTCCACCAATGTGGTCATTCGGGATCGCCCTGCGAGGCGAGCAGGCCGCGTCGCCGGGCGACGGACTGGATGAAGGCGGCGGCGAGCAGATTGTCTTCGCGCCGCAGGCAGATTTCCGCGCCGGCCTCGAGTGCGGCGACTACGCCGCTGCCGTCATCGTGCATCCCGACCATCGCGACGACCGCTGCGTGCGGCCACCGCGCCACCGCGTCCGCCACTGAGCTCCCGGAATCGCACAGCACGATGTCCACCACTGCGTGCGGGCGATTCGAGTCGTCAGCGGCGACCATCCAGGCGACGTCTGGGTCCGTCCTGTTCAGAGCCGCGCCGAGGTCTGCGGCGTCGGTGGGTGTCACACCGAGCAGGGCCACCCTCACGGACCGCGCGCTCACCGCAGCGTCCCCAGTCGTGGAAGTCATGCATCCTTTGTGGCAGCCCGAGCTTGGTCGCGGCTGTCGCGAACCTGGACGGTTCCTGTCAGTTCAGCCGTGCGCGTCCAGGCGACGGTCGTCAGTCTCCGGCGCGCGGCGAGGGCCGCACCGCCGCGGTCGGCCTAGTTCTGGATCTCCTTGAGGTGCAGACGGCCTTCGACCAGGGCCGCTGCCACCTCGTCCAGGACGTCGCCGTGCCCGTAGGCGTAGGCGCGAAGCAGCGCGAGTGCGTCAGGTCCGGACACGTCGAACCTCGCCATGGTCATGCCGACGGCGAACCACACGACTCGGCGGTGGTTCGCGGCTGCGCCGGTGAGCCAGCCGGGAATGAATTCATCGGTCCATTCCGACTGCGCGACGGGCCGATCGAGGGCATCGGCGTCGCGCAGCGCCCGGACGATGGCTGCGCTGACGTGTGCGGTGTCGGCAAGCCGCAGGGTGCCGAGTCTCGCTTCGTCGACGAAGAACAGGTCGAGCGCGCCCCTGGTCGAGTTCGTGACGGACAGCGGCATCGTGATCACGGCGCGGTAGCTCGTTTCGCTGAACAGGGCGTCGGCGAATTGTGGCCAGCGCCGTCGGAGGTCCGCAGCGCCGGCTGCGACGTCGTGGCCCTCGCTGACTGCGTCCAGGCACGGGCCTTCTCCCTGGGTGAACTGGAGCCGCTCGGCGTGGCTCGCCATGTCGCTGCTCGCGCCGAGTGGGACGCGGAAGTCGGACTCCAGCACGCTCAGGCCGGCGCCGTCGACCCCCAGCGCATACGCGCAGGCTCGGGCCAGCCGGGTCGGCAGCAGCTCTGCGCCCGAGGCGTCTGCGCCGACGCTGCGTCCGTACTCGTCCCAGAAGCGGTCCAGCACGCCGACGGCCGCGCGGTCATCCTCCGGTGACGCGCGCGGCGCGTCCGCGGAGTGCTCTTCTGATGGTGACGGCATCGCTGTCAATCGGCGTGGGTGGTCGCGCGGCTCCTGCTGATCAGGAGTTCTTCGCGGCAGCCTTGCCGCCCTTGCGGCCGGCTTCCTTCTTCTGCGCGGTGGTCCCGCCCTGCTTGGAACTGCTGCCCTTTCCGCTCTGCTGCCCGCCGTGTTCGGAGGACTTGGGACTGTTGGAAATACGCGCAGCCCGCTCCTTGGACATCCCCTTGTCCTTGAGCGCCTCGTACTGCTTCTCGTTCTTCACGCTGGCCCGGGTAGCCATTGACTTCCTCCTCCAGGTGCTGACAGTTAAGTGGTTTCCCGTCCGGGCCGCGACGAAACACGAGCGGCGCGGTCAATTCGCCGACCTTGCTACGGTGTCGGCCCCACCCATCGGTACGGATGCTCTGCCGAGAAGCCGAAATGCCCCGGCGGAGCCGGGGCATTTCGGTCTGGTTCAGTGCTCGGTCACACGCACTTGGTCTGCGTCGTCGTGCCGCCGGTGTAGAGCGACCGGGTCAGCGTGATGCAGATCTTGTACGTCGGCGACAAGCCGTACGAGCCGTTCTTGCGCGTGTTCACCATCGTCGCGCTCGTGCCCGTGTAGGTGTACGAGTCGATGAGCGTGTTGGCGGCGTTGTACGCGTCGCACTTGATGATGCTGGAGCTCACCAGACCACCGAGCAGATTGGCCTGCGACTGCGCGGTGATGTAGCCGGTGTTGTTGCCGTTGAAGTCGTGCGCGTTGATCACCAGGCTGCACTGCGCCAGCTGGTACGCGTCCGAGATCTTCACGACCTTCTGGCTGAACGGGATGGGCAGCGCGGCGCTGCTCCCGTTCGTCAGCGCCGCCGCGCCGATCACCGCGAGTACCGCAGAGACGACGAGGCCGGCCAGTCGGACGAAAATGTTAGGACGGTGCATACATACCCCCATGACGATTGACGGGCCGGGCGGGTCCGCTCCCGATAGCGTCAACGATCATGTGTCGCGGGAGGAAACGCGGCCTCGGAGGACGATGTGCCGGCCGGCGGTCGACTTGTTCCGAGTGCCGCGATAGGTGCAATTTTGCCTCTGCGGATCCTCCGGCGCTCGCCTCGTCGGTCGGGGCCGCGGACGAGGGACGTAGCGAAAACCGGCACCGCCCCTCAGGGCGAGTGGCGGTGCCGGGGTGTGCTGCGACTGATCAGGCAGGCGGGGCGAAGAACTCGAGCGCGATGCCGTCCGGGTCACGGAAGCTCACGCCCGATCCGTAGTGCGCGTCCTTGATGCCGTCGTTCTTGATGCCCAGCTCGTTGAGCCGGCTCTCCCACGTCTCCAGCTCGGCGCGCGACGCGCAGCCGAACGCGATGTGGTCGAGGCCGACGTTGAACTCGCTGAAGTCGCCGCCCGGCGCCGCCGTCCCGTGCTGGTGCACGCCGAACAGGGTGCCGCCGAGCAGGTAGACCGTGTGGTGCATGTCCGGGTCGGTGTCCTCGTCGAGGACCGGCTCGGAGCCGAACAGTGCCGAGTACCACGGCACGCTCACCGTCAGGTCGCGGACCGTGACCGCGACGTGCGCGAGTGGGGGGAAATCTGGCATTTCGTTCTCCTTGATAGATGGCTGCCTCGTTGCAGTCAACTCTTCGTTGATTGGGCGCTGCCCGCCATGACCGAAGCACCGCCGCGGTTGACCGAAACGCCGAACTGCAATGGGGAACGGCGACCGTGCCCAGCGAGTTCATCCCGGCCCCCGGACGTGGTGCAGTCCACATGCGAGCAGCTGTATCTGGCCGATCTGTCGGCCGCGCCTGCTAGACAGGGCCAATGACCGGCGTACGTGACCTGACGCAATTGCGCGTACAGGCGCAGGGGCACCTGACCGCGCTGGCCGGCGACGGCGCCGTCCTGCGCGAGGACCAATGGACAGCGATCGCTGCTCTTGTCGCCGAGCGGCGACGGGCGCTGGTCGTGCAGCGCACCGGATGGGGCAAATCGGCGGTGTACTTCGTGGCCACCGCGCTGTTGCGTGCGCAGGGCAGCGGGCCGACCGTGATCGTGTCGCCCCTCCTTGCGCTCATGCGCAACCAGATCGCCGCGGCCGAACGAGCCGGCATCCGCGCCGTGACGATCAACTCGACCAACGTCGATGCGTGGCAGCAGGTGTACGCAGAGGTGTCGCGCGGCGCGGTGGACGTCTTGCTGCTGTCGCCCGAGCGGCTCAACAATCCCGACTTCCGGGACAACGTCCTGCCGCAGATAGCAGCGACGTGCGGACTGCTCGTCGTCGACGAGGCCCACTGCATCAGCGACTGGGGGCATGACTTCCGGCCCGACTACCGGCGGTTGCGCACGCTGTTGCCCGAGCTCCCGGACGGCATCCCGGTGCTGGCCACCACCGCCACCGCGAACTCGCGGGTCGTCGACGACGTCGCCGACGTGCTCGGCCTGGGGCACGGCGCGGCCGACGACGTACTCGTGCTGCGCGGCAGTCTCGACCGCGAGTCGCTGCACCTCGGCGTGCTCGAACTGCCCACCACTGCACATCGGCTGGCGTGGCTCGCCGAGAACCTGGACTCGCTCCCTGGCTCCGGCATCATCTACACGCTGACCGTGGCCGCGTCGCACGAGGTCGCCGGGTACCTGCGCGAGCGGGGGTTCGCCGTCGCTGCGTACTCCGGGCAGACGGAGCAGACCGAGCGTCTCGCGGCGGAAGACGATCTGCTCGGCAACCGGGTGAAGGCGCTCGTGGCAACCTCGGCGTTGGGGATGGGCTACGACAAACCCGACCTGGGATTCGTGATCCACTTCGGGGCCCCGCCGTCACCGATCGCGTACTACCAGCAGGTGGGCCGCGCCGGTCGTGGCGTCGATCGCGCGCAGGTGATCCTGCTGCCGGGTCCCGAGGACCAGGCGATCTGGGACTACTTCGTCTCCGTCGGGTTTCCGGCCGAGCAGCATGTGCGCACGGCGCTTCGCGCGCTCGCGGCCGAGGGCGCGCCCACGAGCACGGCCACGCTCGAGACCCGCGTCGAGCTGTCCCGGTCGCGGCTCGAAACGATGCTCAAGGTGCTCGACGTCGACGGTGCGGCCAAGCGGGTACGCGGCGGCTGGATCGCCACCGGCGCGGATTGGTACTACGACGCGGAGCGGTACCGCAAGGTCGGTCAGGTGCGCAGCGATGAGCAGCGCGCCATGCGCGAATACGAGGCGACCACCGGCTGCCGGATGCGCTTCCTGCGTGCGCAGCTCGATGATCCCGGAGCGACCGACTGCGGGCGCTGCGACAACTGCGGTGGGCTTGCCCTCGTGGGCGAGGTCGGCGACACGGCGGTCGCCACCGCTTCGTCGGTACTGCGCCGGCCCGGCGTGCCGGTCGACCCGCGCCGGATGTGGCCGAGTGCCATGCCCGGTCTGGGCATCGAGGTCCGCGGCAAGTTGCCGCCCACCGAGCAGGCCGAGCCGGGGTGGGTGATCGCGCGACTCACCGACATCGGTTTCGGGCCGCGGCTGCGGTCGCTGCTCGCGGCCGAGGCCGCGGACGCGCCGGTTCCGGACGACTTGATCAAGGCCGGCGTCGATGTGCTGGCGTCGTGGGACTGGGCGGAGCGTCCGGAAGCCGTAATGCACATCGGCTCGACGCGCCGGCCCGAGCT
>JAVHVB010000290.1:0-10651 GCA_032160775.1 Pseudonocardiales bacterium
CTGTTCGGCGAGAAAGGGCCCGAGCCGGCCGCGATGGGCCGCTTCGTGCATGTCTACGTCGACCGTGACGACCGCCGCCCGACCCCGGTTCCGAAAGAGATCCGGACAGCGCTCGCACTGCTCGGACCCGCTCCCGGCAATTGATCGAGTCGATTACCTACCATTCTCGATCGAAATAGTAGACAATTCGGCCATGAGCCAGATCGCTGTCGTCGGCAACGACGTCCTCGCCATCGCCCTCGCCCGGCAGCTCGCGACGGGTCCGGCCGCCGTGGTGCTGCACGAGCCGATGCACTCGACGCCGCCCGCGGGCGAGGAGGTGGCCAGCCTCCGCTTGCTGCACGCGGACCGCGGACAGGTCGCTCGGGACCACGCCGCACTCCAGTCCTGGGAGGCGCTGGAGGAGGAGACGGGCGTCGACGTGCTCACCCCGGTGCACGCGATCGACGTCGGGCCGCCGGCGACAGTTGCCACCCTGCTGCACGCGACGTCGCTGATCGCGCCGGCTCGAGTGCTCTACCCGCGTGAGGCGGCGCGGCAGTGGCGGGAGATCCGTTTCGACGGCCTGGTCGCCTACCAGCCGGCGGCCAGCCGGATCTCGCTCGCCGCGGCCCGGCAGGCGCTGCTGCGGTCGGCCGTCGCGTGGGGGGTGCGCGTCGATCGCGGCCGCGCGGCGCGGGTGCGCGCCGGCCGCCGCGGCAATGTCCAGGTGCTGGTCGACGGGCGGTGGCATAGCTACGACGCGGCCGTCGTCATCGCCGACTCGGCCGAGCGCAGCGAGCTGGCCGGGCTGCCGACCGCGCCGGAACACCGCACGGTGCTGTCCGTCGAGCCGATCGGCGCGATCCACCATTGGCCGTCGGTCGTCCACCACCCGGGACTGCCGCAGGACCCGGATGGGCACCGCCTGCCCGGGTGCGGTGCCGAGGTCAACGACGGTCTGCTCGACCTCACGCTGGCCGACGACGCCGGCCAGCCGGCGGCCGCCGCCGGGCTGTGGGAGTACGCGACCCGTTGGTTGCCGGGCACGATCGTGAGCACGAAGCGGGTGCGCAGCGAGAGCCGGTCGGCACCGCGGCTGGACACCACCCTCGGCCGGCTCGCGGTGACGGCGCCGCTCGGTGGCCGCGACCGCGGCCTGGCGCCCGTTGTCGCAGCCGAACTCGCCCGCGACCTGCTCGACGCCGTGGCGCTCGACTACCCGACCACCCGGGCCTCCTGACCTTGTGCGCATGCGGCATGCTGCCCGCATGAGTTGGCACACGCTGCAGCCCGCCGATGAGTCCGTGTTCACGACTGCACCGATCGTGTACCGGTTCCCGGTGCGGCTGGCCGTTCCTCCGGAGACGGTGTGGGAGTCGCTCGCCTCAGACCGCAGCATGTGGGACTGGGGCGTCGGTGTGAAGCGGCTGACCTGGACTTCGCCGCGTCCGTTCGGGGTCGGCACGACCCGCGAGGTCGTCCTGCCGCTCGGCACGATGACCGTCCGGGAGAAGTTCATCCGCTGGGACGAGGGCAAGGGCTACTCGTTCTACGTCGCCGAGTCGAATCGTCCGGGGATCGTCTGCTTCGCCGAGGACTACGTCATCGAGCCGGACGGAGACGGCTGCGTGTTCACCTGGACGATCGCGCTCGAGCCGAAGCCGGCGCTGCTGCCGCTGATGCGCGTCGTCGGCCCGGTCAACAAGCTCGCGTTCGGCCAGGTCCCGCGCGCCGCCAAGAAGCACTTCGGTTGATGGTTAGTTTCGCGCTGAGTCGTCGCTCCATCTAGCGCGAGCGCCGCGCGTCGGGCACGATTCCGCCGTGACGCAGACCTCGACGCCGCCCGCCGCCCAGCAGCCGCGTAACGCCCTCGACCGGTTCTTCTCGATCTCCGAACGGGGCAGCACGCCCGTCAGGGAGGTCCGCGGCGGGCTGGTGACCTTCGTGACGATGGTCTACATCGTCGTGCTGAACCCGCTGATCATCGGCATCGCGAAGGACGCCAACGGCGGCTTCCTCGGTGGCGGCGCGGGACCCGACCTGGCCGCGGTCGCCGCCGTCACCGCGCTCGTCGCGGCGTTCTTCACGCTACTGATGGGCGTGGTGGGCCGGTACCCGTTCGCGTTGGCGACCGGGCTCGGGCTGAACGCGTTCGTCGCATTCCAGGTGGCCTCGAGGATGTCCTGGCCGGCTGCGATGGGCATGGTGGTCATCGAGGGTCTCGTCATCACCGTCCTCGTGCTGACCGGCTTCCGGACGGCGGTGTTCAACGCGATTCCGCGCGAGCTGAAGAGCGCGATCGCCGTCGGCATCGGCCTGTTCATCGCGCTCATCGGCCTCGTCGACGCGGGCTTCGTCCGGGCCGGCACGGGCGTGCCCGTGCAACTCGGCTGGGATGGCAACCTGCGCGGCTGGCCGACCCTCGTGTTCGTCGTCGGGCTGCTACTGATCGCCGGCCTGATGGTGCGCAAGGTCAAGGGCGCGATCCTGATCGGCATCGTCGCGTCGACGGTCCTGGCGGTAATCATCGAGGCGATCGCCAACCTCGGCCCGCAGGTGCTGGCCAACGGCAAGCCGGGTGACCCGAACGGGTGGGCGCTGAACGTGCCGTCCTTCGACGGCAAGGAGTTCGGCGCACCCGACCTGCACCTGCTCGGCGACTTCTCCCTCGGCGGCGGGTTCTCCGCGGTCGGCATCGTGTCCGGCATCGTGATCGTCTTCTCGCTGGTGCTCTCCGACTTCTTCGACGTCATGGGCACCACTATCGGATTGGCGAGCGAGGCGAACCTGCTCGACGAGAAGGGTCAGCTCCCCGGAATCGGAAGGGTGCTGTTCGTCGACGGCCTCGCGGCCGTGGGCGGTGGCGCGGCAGGTGCGTCCTCAGCCACCACCTACGTGGAGTCGGCCGCGGGCATCGGCGACGGCGCGCGCACCGGCCTGGCGAGCGTGACGACCGGGTTGCTGTTCGTGATCACGATCTTCCTGTCGCCGCTCGCCCAGTTCGTCCCGTCCGAGGCAGCGGCGCCGGCGCTCGTGGTGGTGGGCGTGCTGCTGATGAGCCAGATCAGGTTCATCGACTTCAGCGACCTGACGGTTGCCGTGCCGGCCTTCCTGACGATGGTGCTGATGCCGTTCACCTACTCGATCACCAACGGCGTGGGTGCGGGCTTCATCAGCTACGTGGTGCTGCAGGCCGTGAGCGGCAGGGCTCGCCGGGTGCACCCGCTGCTCTGGGGCATCGCGATCGTGTTCGCGGTCTACTTCGCCCTCGAGCCGATCAAGACTCTGTTCAACATCGACTGACCCGCCCTTGGCCGTGTCAGGACTGCGCCACCAGCTGCGCTGACTGCTTCAGTAGCGCGCGGCCCTGTGCCAGCTGGGACTGCAATTCTCCATGGCCGGGCGCGCGGCCGACCGCGGCGCGGGCGAGTGTGGCCTTCATCAACGTCACCACCCGGTCGCGGTGAGCCGCCAACAATGCCAAGGCCTTCTGCTCGTCGGCGTAGCGCGTGTCATCGGCGGCCGAGCCGCTCGCCAGCGCTTTCGAGTCGGCGATCAGGGTGTTAGTGGCAAACGCGCCGACACTCGAGTTGAGCTGCCGGTACAGCGTCGCCAGCTCCGTCACCTTGGCGAGCGCGCCGTTCGGGTGCGTCAGCGCCTGACTGATCACCTGGCCGTCGGAGGCGTAGTCGTCGGTCAGCGCGACGAGGTGGAGCAGCGTCGGCCGCAGATCGGTCTCCTCGATCCAGGTGCCGTGCGCGCTCGCCTGCGGCACGGTGTTGGTCGAGTTCGGGTCGTGCGACTCGTTGCCCCCGGACGGCCCCGGACCGTCCACGCCGCGCACCGCGACACCTGGGCCGACGATGCCCGCCCAGGTTATGTCGATGTTGGGCGAGTAGTACCCGTGGTTCCACCCGAAGGCCGGGTTGACCGACACGTTCGCGCCCGACGTCGTGAAGAAGTAGTCGGGCATCGGGAACAGCGTGTAGGTCGGCGTTCGCAGCGGATCGTTGGTCTGCAGGTGCTGTACCCGCTGCTCGAGTGCGCCGGCCTGGTACTTCACGATGTGCTCGTTGGGCACCCCGCTGTAGGTGAGGTTCGACGTCATCGCCGCCGTGTCGCGCTCGAGCTGGCGAACTGTCGGGTCGGTTGCACCCGGCTGCCCGTGCACGTAGATCGCCGCTCCCTGCGGCTCGACGTCGTACTGCGTCCCGCTGCTGGCCGTCGTCGAGAGCAGCCCCCTGATGTTCGCGGCGAGCTCGCCCATCTGGCCGGTGGCGTAGTGGCACGCCACCGTGACCCCGTCGCACCCGGGGGGCGTCGGCTGGGTCACCCGGCCGACGTTCGCGCCGGCCATCTGGTCGTTCTCCTCGGCGCTGATGACGAACTCGGTGTTGGCCGGCGTGATGCCGTCCGTGGCGAGCCGCTCGAAGAACGTCTGGAACGCCTGGTCGTACCTGTGCAGGGCGGCGACGTAGCAGGCGTCGCCGGCGCCGAGAGCGTTGCCCGGCGACGTGCAGCCGGTCGCACCGGCCTTCTTGTCGTGCGTGTCGGAGATGTAGCCGTAGGTCACCGGGATGCCGGACTCCTGCATGTCGGCGAGGTACGCCAGCGACTGCGTCGCCGTCGGGCTGAAGCCGGGGAAGCCCGGCCGGTGGCTGAACGGTTCCTGGATCTCGGTGCCGTTCTCGTCGACCAGGTTCCCCGCCGCGTCGGTGATCTGATAGCCGTTGCGCGTGAGGTTCGGCGTCCCGGCCCCGAGCTGCGGTGCGACGTAGCGCGCGCCGAACAGCGCCTGGTAGCCGTTGTAGCCACCGGGTTCGGTGGGCAGCAGGTCCGGCGAGGCGGTCGGCGACGCGCTCGACTGCCCGAACTTGACGGCCTGCGCGTCTGCGCAGATGGCGTCGCCGTGCGCGCAGTGGACTGCGACGCCGATGTAGTCGGCGACCTCGGGGTCCTTGAACGAGTCCGGGTCGGCGTTGAGCTGCGCGACCTCGGGCGAGCCGGCGCCGAAGACGGTGTTGAGGTCCAGCCGGGTGTTCTCGAGCACCATGTTCGCCGTCGAGAAATCACCGACCGAGCAGCCGGCGCGGGTGAACGGCACCCACGGCGCCGGCGTCATGCGGTTCGGTGGCCCACTGGCCGGCGAGGTGTCGGAATAGGTCATCGTCGGCGTCGTGTCATGCCCGGCGCTCGGCGGCGACTTCGTGTCGACGACCGGGCTCGTCCAGTAGGCGAACGACGTCGCCGGGTCGGTCGAACCGTCCGGGTTGTAGGTCTTGTACGTGTTGGTCAGCGGCTGGCCGTGCCGGTCGCCATACAGGCCGGTGTAGATGCTCAAGCTGTCGTCGGCTGTATGGGCGATCAGCGGGGTGTGCGTGTTCGAGAAGACGGTGCCGTTGGACTGGAGGAAGTTGAGCAGGTGCGGCATCTGCTCCAGATCGGACGGGACGTTCGGGTTGTCCCGGAAGAAGTGGACGTTGTCGAACACGAGACTGATCACGTGCTGCACGCCGTTGCCCAACTGACACTGCGGCGGGTCCGCCGCGGCCGAGTACGAGGTGGCGACCGCGACGGTGCCGATCGTTGACGCCGCGACCAGCGTCGCCGCTGCCAGGCCGGCCCTGCTCTTACCGAGATCCGCACGAATCGCCATCTTCACTCCCAATAGCCGTAATCGGAGCAATCGCGACTCACGCTAGACCTGTGTCGGTGTCGAGTACACCGATGAACGTTCAACCGTCAGGTGAACTTTGCGAGGACCGGCCGGAGGCGACGGGTCACGGGTCGATGAGCACGCCGGGGTTGAGAACGCCGGCCGGGTCGAGCGCCCGCTTGGCGGCTCGCAGCGCGACGGCGAACGGCTCGGGCCGCTGCCGGTCGTACCAGGGCCGATGATCGCGGCCGACCGCGTGGTGGTGGGTGATCGTGCCGCCGGCGGTGGCGATCGCCTCGGACACCGCGGCCTTGATGTCGTCCCACTGGGCGACCGTGCTCCCCCACCGGCCGGCGGCGTAGATGCCGAAGTACGGTGCCGGGCCGTCGGGGTAGACGTGCGTGAAGCGGCAGGTGACGATGCCGGCGCCGGCGATCCGGCCGATCGCGTCGGTGGCCGCCGCGGTCACCGCGGCGTGCAGTTCGTCGAAGCGGTCCCAGGTGCACGCCGTTTCGAAAGTCTCGACGATCATCGACCGGCGGGCCAGCGCGTCACGCTGGTAAGGCATCCGCAGGAACGACGCGCGCCAGTCGTCGGCGGTGCCGCCGCTTGTGGGCTGCGACGCGCCGGGTCCGGACTCGCGGACACCGGACGGCGCGTCGCCGCCGTGGTCGCTGCAGATCACCGCTGCCCGGGTCAGCGATCCGCCGACCGGGTGATCGGCCGACTCGAAGGCGAGCACGAGCAGCCCGCCGGGCACGCTCGCGCCCGCGTTGAGGAAAGCCTCCGCGGCGTCGAGCAACCGGCAGTTGGCCGGATGCAGCCCGGACTGCGCGATCGCCCGGGTCGCCGCCACCGCGTCCGAGTACGACGCGAACGACACCGTGGCGTTCGCCCGCCACACCGGACGGGCCTGAACCCGCACCCACGCCTCGGTGATCACCCCGAGGATGCCCTCGGAGCCGAGGAACATCCGGTCCGGTGACGGGCCGGCGCCGGACCCGGGCAGCCGGCGCGACTCGCTCACCCCCGCGGGCGTCACCACCCGCAGCGACTCGACGAGGTCGTCGATGTGCGTGTACAGCGTCGCGAAGTGGCCGCCGGCGCGGGTGGCCAGCCAGCCGCCGAGCGTGGAGAACTCGAACGACTGCGGGAAGTGCCGCAGCGTGCAGCCGTGCGGGCGGAGCTGCGCCTCGAGGTGCGGGCCGAGCGCGCCCGCCTGGATGCGCGCCGCGCGCGACACGGGATCGCCCTCGAGCAGCGCCGACAGCGCCCCCAGGTCGAGCGAGACCGACGGCCCGTCGAAGCGGGGTTCGACACCGCCGACGACCGACGAACCGCCGCCGTACGGGACGACCGCGACACCGGCCGTGCTGCACCAGTCGAGCACGTCGACGACGTCCTGCTCACGGCGCGGCCGCAGCACCAGGTCGGGGACGTGCTCGACGACACCCGACACGTTGCGGACCACATCGCGGAACGCCTTGCCGCGCGCGTGGGCCGCGCGGTCGGCCGGCGTCGCCGACGCCAGCTCGCCCAGCGCGCCTGGCGCAGTGACCCGGCTCGCCGGCAGGTCCAGCTCGGCCGGGTCCGGCGGAGCGTGGTCGGTCAGGTCTGCACCGGGCAGCAGCGCCCCGACGCGCGAGGTGAGTGCATCGAGTTCAGCGCCGGCGACAGCAGCCTCGTCGGTCCCCCAGCCCCACCAGCTGCGGGAGCTCACGGGCGCTGGAGAACGTGCGCCCGGCAAAGCCTGCGACATTTGCTCGCTCGCACGCTCGCTCACTTGTCTGTGTGACCGCTGAACTCCGCCATCGAGTTGGCGACGCCGGTGCGGCGCAGCCAGATGTCGCGCGCCCGGGTCGGCAGCACGCCGCTGAGCACCTTGTTGAGCCGGGACGTCCACGGGAGGATCACGAACGGGCCGCCGTCGAGCATCTCCTTCCAGGAGCCGGCCACGACCTGCTCCTGCTTCAGCATCGGGGTGAGGAAGATGCCCTTCGCGCCGTCGAACATGCCGGTGTTGATGTAGGTCGGGCACACCGTGGTCACCCGCACGTGCTTGTGCCCGGCCTGTTCCAGCTCGAGCCGTACCGAGTCCGACCAACCGACGGCCGCCCACTTCGACCCGCAGTAGGCCGCTAGGCGCGGCACCGGTGTGAGCCCGGCGGACGACGCGATGTTGAGCACCCGGCATTCCTCGCCGGCCTCGACCATTGCGGGCAGGAACTCGCGCGCGACGAGCATCGGCCCGGTGCCGTTGATCAGCATCGTCTGCTCGACGTCCCGCGTCTTGTTCTCCCAGAAGTATCCGTTGCCGCGCACGATCCCGGCGTTGTTGACCAGCACGTGGACGTCGCCGACCTCGGTGCGGACGAGCTCGGCGGCCTTCGCGATCGACTCGCCGGACGAGACGTCCACGACGTAGGTGTGGACGGTGCCGCCGGCCGCCTCGAGCTCGGCCGCGGTGTCCTTCAGCGCGCCCTCGTTGACGTCCCACAGCACGACGTTGGCCGCGCCCTCGCTCACCGCCGTCTCGGCGAACAACCTGCCCAGTCCCATCGCGGCGCCGGTGACGAGCACGGTCTTCCCAGCAACTGACTTCATCTCGTTGTATCTCCTACTTCAGGCCGATGCGGCGCATCACGTGCAGTGCGACGGTCAGGGTCTTCGCCCAGGTCTCTTGCGACATGCCGGGCCACGGCGCGATCGGCAGCAGCCGTTGCGCGGCAATAGTTTGCACGTCGGTGTACTTCAGGATGCCCTCGGCCCCGTGCCGCCGGCCCAGCCCGGAGTCGCCGACGCCACCGGACGGCGCGTCCACGCTGCCCCACGCCGCGGCGTAGCCCTCATTGATGTTCACCGCGCCGGCGCGCAGCCGCTCGGCGACCCGCTGGCCGCGACCGGCGTCGCGTGTCCAGACGCTCGCGTTGAGCCCGTAGGCGGTGCCGTTGGCGAGTTCGACCGCCTCGTCGTCGGACTTCACCCGGTAGACGGAGACGACCGGCCCGAAGGTTTCCTCGCCGAACACCTTCATCTCGGGCGTGACGTCGGCGAGCACGGTCGGTTCGTAGAAGTACGGGCCGAGGTCTGGCCGGGGGGTGCCGCCGGCGAGCACCGTGGCGCCCTTCGCCTTCGCGTCCTCGACGTGCCCGGACACCGACTCGAGCTGGCGAGGGAAGGTGAGAGAGCCCATGTCCGAATCGAAGTGGAGGCCGGCGCCCAGGCGCATCGCGGCGACGCGGTCGAGGAACTGCGCGACGAAGTCCTCGTACACCTCGTCGTGCACGTAGAGCCGTTCCATCGACTCGCACAGTTGCCCGGCGGAGGAGAAGCAGGCGCGGATGGCGCCCTCGGCCGCCTTGCCGACATTTGCGTCGTCGAGCACGAGCATCGCGTTCTTGCCGCCGAGTTCGAGCGAGCAGCCGACGAGCCGTGCGGCGGCCTGTTCGGCGATCGAGCGGCCGGTCGCGGTCGAGCCGGTGTAGTCGACGAAGTCGGCCCGGGCGATCAGATCCGTCCCGATGGTGCGGCCGCGGCCGAGGACGACCTGCCATACCTCCCGGGGCAGCCCGGCCTTCTCGGCGAGCTCGTGCGCCCACAGGGTGGTCAGAGCGGTCTGGTTGTCCGGCCGGGACACCACCGCGTTGCCGGCGATCAGCGCGGGCAGCGCGTCGGACACCGACAGCGCCAGCGGGTAGTTCCACGGCGAGATGACGACGACGACGCCCTTCGGGTGGCGCACCTCGCGCGCGGTGGTGAGCAGTGGCAGTGCGCCGGCGCGTCCCTGCGGCTTGAGCACGGACGCGGCGGTGCGCGCGTAGTAGCGGCAGTTGAGCGCGACGTCGACGACCTCTTCGAACGCGTGGCTACGCGCCTTGCCGGTCTCACTCTGGATGACGTCGAGGATCTCCGACTGCTCCCTCAGGATGAGGTCGTGCAGGCGACGGAAGACGGCCGTGCGCTCGCCCAGCGGCCGTGCGGCCCACTCCTGCTGCGCCTGCCGGGCGCGCTCGAAGGCGACGTCGAGGTCGGTCGTCGATGACTGCGGCAGGTCGACCAGCTTGGCGCCGGTCGCCGGGGCGAACGTCTCGACCGCAGGAGCGCCACCGGCGACGGCGCGGCCGGCGAGCGCGGTCACCCGTTCCGGCAGCAAGGACCAGTCGGGGGCCGGCGGCGCCGGCTTCGCCTTGCCAGCAGCCTTGGCGGCGGCTTCGGTAGCGGCCTTGGCCGCGGGCGAACGGCGACGGACGGATGCGGTCAAGGCCTTCTCCGGTTCTCGGGGGATTTAGCTGAACACCTCTGTTAGAGTAAACGCGTGACCGCGACCGGTGTCAAGCGCGACGACGCCGCCCGGCGCCGGGGCCGCCCGCCGCAGAGCGAGGCGGACGCCGCCGCGGCGCGGGCGCGGATCGTGCAGGCGACCGCGGACGTGTTCGCCGAACACGGCTGGCACGGGATGAGCGTGGCGCTGATCATCGAGCGGGCCGGCATCGCCCGGCCGACGTTCTACCGCTACTTCGCCAATGCCGAGGAGCCGCTGCAGCTCGTCATGGACGCCTCGGATCTGGCGCTGGTGAACGGGCTCCAGCAGGCGCTGGACAGCGCGGACAACGAGATCGAGATGGTGCTGCGCGGCATCGACGCCTACCTGGCCTGGGCGGGCGACCACGGCCGGGCCCTGCGGCCGCTGTTCACCGAGCTGCACGACCCGTCGTCGCCGGTGTCCGGGCACCGGGAGAGCACGCTGCTGGTCCTGCGCGAGCGGCTCATCGGCCGGTTCGAGCGCATCGGCCGCCGGCCCCCGCCGTCCATCGACGTCGATGTGCTGCTGCATGCATTCGAGTACGTCGGCTACCGGGTGGCGATGGCCGATCCGGTGCAGGACGACGCGACCCTCGACTGGGCACGCGTCACGATGGCGCGCATCGCGCTCGTGCTGGTCGGCACGACCGCCGATCTGGACCAGGCCCGGACCATCCCGGGCCTGCTTCGCAGTGCCGACTGACCATCCGG
>JAVHVB010000291.1:0-31738 GCA_032160775.1 Pseudonocardiales bacterium
AAAGGCACGTTCAAGTACCGGGTGTCCAAGGCGGCTACCGCCACACTGCTCGCAGGCGTATCGACCACGCTGACGGTCAAGGTCACCTGACCGTAGTTCCGAGGGGTGCCGTGGCCTCGGCCCCACGGCGAGGACAAGGTGCGGCGGGTCAGCCTGACCCTCCGCGGCGCGATCTGCAGGTGTTCCTGGTGACCGTGCCCGACGACCCCACCTCCGCTGCAGTGGCGGAGAAGCGTCGACAATTCCAGACGTACCATGACAGAGTGACCCGATCCATCTCCTGGGTGAAGCCGTTCACCGGGTTCTATCCGGCACAAGCAGACGAGTTCGGGCGCCTCGATCCGGTGACCCGGTTCCTGTATGCGGCCCGCAGCGTGATTCTCGTGATCTCGGCGCAGTCGGCCATCATGGCCGGCCTGCTCGCCGCGACCGACCGGCGCTTCGAGGTCCTGCCGTTCGTCCTGGTCTTCGTCGGTTACGTGGTCCTGCACGCGATCAGCAACCTGTCCAACGACTACTTCGGCTACCGGCGCGGGCACGACACCGCCGACTCGCCGCGGCGCAGGTACACGCTGCACCCGATCGCGTCCGGGGCGGTCACCCCGCGGCTGCTCGCCGGCGGGCTGCTCGTGCTCGGCGTCGTTGCCGCGGGTATCGCCGCGTATTTCGTCGCGCTGCGTGGCTGGCCGGCGGTGTGGCTGGCCGTCGCCGGATTCGTCCTGCTCTACGCCTATGACGCCGCACCGCGCGCGCTGAAGGAGCTAGGGCTCGGTGAGGTCGCGGCGTTCGTCGTGTGGGGCCCGCTGATGATCGGCGGCGGCTACTACGTGGTCACCGGCGGGTGGTCCGGCGCGGCCTTCGCCGCCTCGGTGCCGGCCGGGCTGGGGGTGATGTCGATCCTCGTCGGCAAACACATCGACCAGCGCGGTTTCGATCGCGAACATCACCAGCGGACGCTGCCGGTCGTGCTCGGCGAGGGTGCCGCTCGCCGCCTCAACCAGGCGGCGGTCGCCGGGATGTACCTGACGAGCGCGGTCGCGGTGGCCGCCGGAGCTCTCACGCCGTTCGTCGCCCTGATCCTGCTTGCCGCACCGCGCGCCCTGCGCGCGCTGCGGATCATGAACAGCCCGGCGCCGGCGGACCCGCCGGCCGGCTACGTCGGGTGGCCGCTCTGGTACCACCGCGTCTGCCTCGTCCACAACCGCGCGTTCGGCTGGCTGTTCATCGCCGGGCTCGCGCTCGGCGCGATCTGGCCCTCGGTCTCCGCATAGCTCGGCCGCTCGGCGCGCCGCGCGCTGCCGGCCCGCCTAACATCTCGGGACGTGGAGTCCCCTGGACTGCGGTATCTCGAGCGGGACGGCGCCCTGCTCGCCTACCAGATAGTCGGCGACGGGGCCGCGGACATCCTGTTCGTCGGTGAGGCGGCCGGACACATCGACCTGGCCTGGACCGATCCGCACCTACATGCGCTGTACGAGCGGGGCGCAACCTTTTCGCGCACCGCGTACATGCAGTTGCGCGGACTGGGCGCCTCCGAGCCGATCCGGTACTACCCCACGCTGGAACAGCAGGCCGACGACGTACTCGCCGTCATGGACGCCGCCGGGATGCAGTGCGCGACCCTGGTCGGGTCGTTGACGACGTGCGGCGCGGTGGTCGTCGCCGCGGCCAAGGCCCCGGAGCGGGTCACGTCGTTGGTGCTGTTCAAGGGAATCGCCTGCGGGCCGCTCGCGGACGATGCGACGAAGAACGGCTGGACGCCCGACGAAGCTCGGCGCTACGCCGACGGCTATCGCGCCGTGATGGCGAAATGGGGGTCCGGGTCGACGGTCGAGATGTGGGATGCGGTGCTCGCGACGCCCTACAACCGGCGGATGGTGGCGCTGCTCGAGCGGTGCTCGGCTACGCCGGCGTTCGCCCAGACCTATGTCGAGGCTGCGTTGGCGGTCGATCTCACGCCCTATCTGCCGGCGATCCAGGCGCCGGTCCGGGTGCTGTACAGCCCGACCGCCCCCGAGCCGGAGGCTGCTCACCGGCGCACCGTCGAACTGTTGCCCAATGCGACATTGCACCGCCTGCTACCCACGTCGCCAGGGTCATCGGTGGGCGAGTCCTACGCGCAGATCGGCAACCACATGGAGGAGGCCGCGACCGGCGTGCCGCACCCCGTGGACGCCGACCGATTTCTCGGCACGGTGCTGTTCACCGACCTGGTGGCCTCGACGGAACTCCTGGCACGGATCGGCGATGCGGAATACCGCGACTTGCACGCGGCGCACGAGCGGGAGGTGCGGTTGCTCGTCGAGCAGGCGGGTGGCCGGCTGATCCACGTCACCGGCGACGGCACGCTGAGCCTGTTCACCGGTCCGACCAAGGCGGTCCGCTGCGCGGACGAGATCCGCCGATCCGCGGTCGGGATGGGGCTGCACGTGCGTATCGGCGTGCACACCGGCGAACTGGAGCGCGTGCCCGGGGACGTGTCCGGGCTGAACGTGCACATCGGCGCCCGGATCGGCTCGCTCGCCCAACCGGATGAAGTACTGGTGTCGAGCACCGTGCGCGATCTCGTCGCCGGATCGGGTCTTGCGTTCACCGACCGCGGCCTGCACCGGCTCAAGGGCGTGCCGGGCCACTGGAGCCTCGCGGCGCTGACCGGCGTGCACAAGCGGCCCGAGGTGCCGCCCAGCGGGCCGCCACATGTGCGACCGCTCGACCGTGCGGCATTGCGGACCGCGCGGGCGGCACCGCGCGCGACGCGCGCTGCGCTGCGCCTCGGGAATGCGATGCAGCGCTATCACGCCCGGCTGAGGCCGCGCGATTTTGCTCCGTAACCGCAGGTAGACGAGACTGGCGGTACCGCTTCGGCGGGAAGCACCCTTCGCGGAGGATTCCATGGCCTATTTCGTCACCGGCGCGACCGGCTTCATCGGCCGCTTCCTGATCGCCGAACTGCTGGAGAACCGCGAGGGGACGATCTACTGCCTCGTCCGCGCCGGCTCGCTGGACAAGCTGGACGCCCTGCGGGAGCGGCTCGGCGACGACGAGCGCGTCGTGCCGGTCGTCGGGGACCTGTCCAAGTCGCGGCTCGGCGTCGATGACGGCGAGATCGAGCGGCTGGCCGGCCACATCGACCACTTCTTCCACCTCGCCGCGATCTACGACCTCACTGCCGACGGTGACCGGCAGCGCGCCGCGAACGTCGAGGGAACCCGGCACGCGCTCGAACTCGCCGATGCCGTCCACGCGAAGCTGTTCCACCAGATGAGCTCCATCGCCGCGGCCGGGCTCTACAAGGGTGTCTTCACCGAAGAGATGTTCGACGAGGCGCAGGACGTCGAACACAACCCGTACTACCTGACCAAGCACGAGTCGGAACGGGTCGTCCGCACCGAGTCGAAGGTGCCGTGGCGCGTCTACCGGCCCGGTGCCGTGGTCGGCCACTCGAAGACCGGCGAGATCGACAAGGTTGACGGCCCCTACTACTTCTTCAAGGCGATCCAACGGGTGCGCTCGATCAGCCCGTCCTGGTTCCGCGGCATCGGGGTCGAGGGCGGCGAGATCAACATCGTCCCGGTCGACTACGTCGCCAAGGCCACCGACTACATCGCCCACCAGCCGGACCTCGACGGCCAGGCCTTCCACCTGACCGACCCGGAGCCGCTCACCGTGGGCGGGCTGTTCAAGGCGCTCACCAAGGCGGCGAAGGCGCCGCAGCCGACCGTCAACTTGGACGCCCGCGCGCTGGACGCGCTGCCGCTGCGGCTGGGCACCTCGCTCTCCAAGCTGCCCGGCGCCCGGCAGGCTACCGACTTCGTGCTCGCCGAACTCGGCATCCCGCGCGAGTCATTCGCCTACCTCACCTATCCGACGCACTTCGACTCCTCGCGGACCCGTGCCGTGTTGCACGGGTCCGGCATCGAGGTGCCGCCCTTCACCAGCTACGCGCAGACGCTCTGGGAGTACTGGGAGCGCACGTACAGCCCGGACCGGAAGAAGGACAAGCAGCTCGCGCGCGCGATCAAGGGCAAGACGGTGATGATCACTGGCGCCTCGTCCGGCATCGGCCGGGCCACCGCACTGCGCGTCGGCGCGGCCGGCGGCAAAGTCATCCTCGTCGCGCGCGGCGTCGAGGCGCTCGAGCAGACCAAGCGGGAGATCGAGGACCTCGGCGGCAACGCCTTCGTGCACCGCTGCGACCTCGCTGACATGAGCGACATCGAGCGGATGGCCAAGGAGGTGCTCGAGGAGCACGGTCGGATCGACGTGCTGGTGAACAACGCCGGACGCTCGATCCGCCGCTCGATCGCGCTGTCCTACGACCGGTTCCACGACTTCGAGCGCACGATGCAGCTGAACTACTTCGGCCCGGTTCGGCTCATCCTGTCGCTGCTGCCGATCATGCGGCAGGCCAGCCCGGACGGTCGCAAGGGCGGGCACATCATCAACGTCAGCTCGATCGGCGTCCAGACGAACATCCCGCGCTTCTCCGCCTACGTCGCCTCGAAGGCGGCGCTGGACGCGTTCTCGCGGTGCATCTCGTCCGAGGTCATCGACGACGGCGTGCACATCTCGACGATCTACATGCCGCTCGTGCGCACCCCGATGATCGCGCCGACCAAGATGTACGACCGCTTCCCGACGATGACGCCGGCCGAGGCCGCGGACATGATCTGCAAAGCGATGATCCGCAAGCCGAAGTCGGTCGGCACGGCGATGGGCAACGCGGGCGCGCTGGCGTATCAGGTGGCGCCGCGCGGTGTGGACGTCGTGCTGAACGCCGGCTACAAGCTGTTCCCCGACTCGCACGCCGCGCGCGGCGGCAAGGACGCCAAGAAGGACGAACCGTCGGCGGAGAGCGTCGCCTTCGCCCACATCCTGCGCGGCGTGCACTGGTAGCCATCGCGTTTGGCGTCCCGGCGTCAGATACCCGGCTGGGACGCCAAAAGCGGGCAGTACGGTTCGGTGCATGCTGTCCCTTCGCCATCCTGAGCTGCTGCTCGAACTCGACCTGACCGGCACGCCGATCGAGGTCGAGCCCGAAGACCTGGTCGGCAAGCTGCGCTCGCGGCACCGTCCGCGGCTGCGCGCCGTTCTTCGCACGCTGCACGAGGCCGGCGACGACAGCCGGGTGCGAGGGCTCGTCGTCAAGGTCGGCGGTGGGCTCGGCTGGGCGATCGCGCAGGAACTGCGCGCGGCGCTGCAAGCCTTCGCCAAGAGCGGCAAGCCGGCGCTCGCCTGGGCTGAGACGCTCGGTGAGGGCGGCAACGGCAGCGCTGACTACCTGCTCGCCACCGGGTGTCCGGAGATCTGGCTGCAGCCCTCCGGCGAGCTCGGGCTGATGGGCATCGCCGCCGAGACGACGTTCCTGCGTGGCGCCCTCGACAAGCTCGGCGTCGAGCCCCAGCTCGACAAGCGCTACGAGTACAAGAGCGCGGCCGACCGGATCATGCGCAAGGAGTACAGCCCGGAACACCGCGAGGCGATCGACCGGGTGCTCACGTCGACCTGGGACTACGCGGTCGACGCGATCGCGACCGCGCGCTCGGTCGCCCCGGAGGTGGTGCGCGAGGTGGCCGCGCGGGCGCCGCTGTCCGCCGACGAGGCGAAAGCCGCCGGTCTCGTCGACCGGCTCGGCTACCGGGACGAGGTGTACGCCGAGCTGCGCAGCCGGGTCGGTGACGACGCGCAGTTGTTGTTCGCCGACCAGTGGACGCCGCGGCGAAAGGCTGCATCGCTCGTCAAACGGCACCGCGAGGTGGTCGCGCTCGTCGACGCGCACGGCGAGATCAACGTGGGCCGCAGCCGCAGCACGCCCCGCGGACCGGTGCTGGGCAGCACCTCGGTGGCGGCTGCCTTCCGGGCGGCGCGGGAGAACGAGCACGTGCGGGCCGTGCTCTTCCGCGTCGACTCGCCGGGTGGCTCGGCGGTCGCCTCGGACACGATCTGGCGCGAGGTGAAACTGACCCGGGATGCCGGCAAGCCCGTGGTCGTATCGATGGGGGCGCTGGCCGGGTCCGGCGGCTACTACATCGCGTGTCCGGCAGACGTGATCGTCGCCCAGCCCTCGACGATCACCGGTTCGATCGGCGTCGTCGCGGGCAAGGTCGTGATCACCGAGCTGATGGAGAAGCATCTCGGCCTGACGACCGGTGCCGTCGAGCACGGTGGCAGCGCGCGGATGTTCTCGTTGCGCCGCGGCTTCGACGACTCCGAACGCGACCGGCTCGCCGCGATGCTCGACCGGGTGTACCGCGAGTTCGTCCAGAAGGTGGCCGACGGTCGCGGGCTGGCCTACGACGATGTGCACACGATTGCGCGCGGCCGCATCTGGTCCGGCGCCGACGCTGCGCAGAACGGGCTCGTCGACGAACTCGGCGGGATCCGCCACGCAGCGGCGATCGCGCGCGAGCGGGGCAAGTTGCCGTCCGACGCGCCGGTACGGCCGGCGGTGCACGTCCCGCCGCTCGAGCGGTTGCGCCGGCCGCGGTCGAGCGAGGACCCGCGGGCCGCCGCGGCCACGAGCGGCTGGGGCGATCTGGCCAGCCTGGCGGCCGCCCTCGGCCTGCCGACCGCGGGCCCCCTTCGGATGCCGGGACTCACGCTGCGCTGACCGGTCGCTTACGGGCGGACCGCCACCGCGAGGTCGCCGTCGTCCGACACCAGCTGCACCTTGACGTAGTCGCCGGTGGTCGGCGCGTCGATCATGTAGCCGGCGCCGAGGTACATGCCCACATGGTGCAGGGTGCGGCCGAACAGCAGTAGATCGCCGGGCAGCAACTCGTCCGGCGCGACCAGCACGCCCTCGTGGACCTGATCGCCGGTGAAGTGGGTGAGCGGGACCCCGGCATGGCCCCACGCCCAGAGTGTCAGGCCGGAGCAGTCGAAGGTGTCCGGCCCGGCCGCGTCCCACACGTACGGGCTACCGAGCTGCTCCAGCGCGGCGTCGACGGCGACTTCGGCACGCAACGGCGAGTAGCCCTCGGCGTAGCCGGGCAGTTCGGGGTGCACCGTCTTGCCGTCCGATTTCTGGAACGGCGCGGTGCCCCGCACCTTCGTGCCGACCCCCTCGTTCGGCCAGCCGGCGGTGCTCGGAACGCCGTCGAAGGGCGTGAGGGACAGCACCGGGCCGCTGCCGGTCGTGCCGGTGTACGGAACCGTCTGGCCGAGTACCGGCGCGTCGTCGAGCGCGGCCTTGGCCGGATGCCGCGCGGCCTGCTCGAGCAGGGCCCGGGTCGCGATCGCGATCGTCTGCGCCGGTCCGGCGGACTCCGCGAACATCCCCGGCCGCGCCGCTCCGGACGCCAACGCCTCGGCCTGGATCGCCGCCGCCCCGGCGCCGAGATTGCTCTCGCGGGCGGCAGCAGCGGCCGCCAGGTCGGCATCGTGCAGCTGGTTGACGGTCCGCTGGGCGGCGGCGAGTGCGGCGGAGGCCGCGGCGAGCTGGAGGTTCGCCCGGCTCTGCGCGTCCTCTGCGGCGGCTTCCGCGGCCTCGAGCCGCTGCCGCGCCTCCTCGGCCGCGGTCTGCGTGTCGCGTGCGGCCGTCAGCACGTCGGCGTTGTGCACCGCGGCCGCGCGCTGCAGATCGAGGGAGGAGAGGAAGTCCTGCTTGCCGTCCGCGGCGAGCAGCTGCGCCTCGATCGGGGTGCCCGCGCCCCGGTACTGCGCGGTGATCAGCAGGGCGAACTCCGCGTGCGCCCGGGTTGCCTGGTCGACCGCCGTCGCCACCGCCTTGCGCGCCGAGCTGACCTCGTCCGCGGCGGTGTCCGCGTCCGCGCTCGCCTGGTCGTAGAGCTGGTTGGCGGTCTGGTAGGCGTCGCCGATGCCGGCCAGCTGGACGCGGGCGCGACGAGTCGCCTCCGTGTCGCCGGGCTGCGGCCTACTCAGTGACGGGTCGAGCGCGACGGCGACCGGCACCGGTTCCGGACGCGCGGTGCCTCTGGACTGATGTCGGTCCTTCGACGCGGCCGCCGGCGTCCGCCGTAGGTCCCGCGCGACCGGTGTGCCCACTGTCGTCGCGGTGCTCGGCGCCGCGGCGGCCGGCGCGACTCCCGCAACGTGGGTAACGTCGCGGCGCTCGGCTCCCGGCGAGCCGGCGGGCCGAACGGCGACCGTCACGGTGAGGACGGCGCACACGAATGCCGCGGCTGCGCCCGTCGCTCTCACCCGGTCAAGATCGGCACCGATCGCCGCGACCTGAGCGCGGCGCCGCCGCCGTTAGGATCGCGCCATGCCACAGCGGGTGGGGATCATGGGTGGGACGTTCGACCCGATCCACCACGGTCACCTCGTCGCCGCCAGCGAGGTCGAGTCGCTGTTCGGGCTCGACGAGGTGATCTTCGTCCCGACCGGGGAGCCGTGGCAGAAGTCGGAGCGGCGGGTGAGCCCGGCCGAACACCGCTACCTGATGACCGTCATCGCGACCGCGTCCAACCCGCGGTTCTGGGTCAGCCGGGTGGACATCGACCGGACCGGGCCGACCTACACGATCGACACGATCAGCGACATCGCGGCGCAGCGCCCCGGCGCCGAGCTGTTCTTCATCACCGGCGCGGACGCGCTGGCGCAGATCCTGTCCTGGAAGGACGCCGCGGACGCGCTCGCGCTGGCCCGTTTCATCGGCGTGACACGCCCCGGCTACGACCTGTCCGACGAGCACCTGCCGCACGATTCGGTGACCCTGCTGGACGTGCCGGCGATGGCCATCTCGTCCAGCGACTGCCGCGAGCGGGTGGCCGCCCGGCGACCCGTCTGGTACCTCGTGCCGGACGGCGTCGTGCAGTACATCAACAAGCACGACCTGTATCGCAAGTAGGCTCGACCCCACGATGACTGCTACTGAACACGCCGTTGCGCTGGCCGGCATCGCCGCGCAGGCCGCCGCCGACAAACTCGCCTCCGACATCGTGCTCATCGATGTCAGCGACCGGCTCGCCATCACCGATGTCTTCGTGGTCGCCACCGGCAGCAACGAACGCCAGGTCGAGGCCATCGTCGACGAGGTGGAGGAGATGGCGCGGCTGGCCGGGGACAAACCGATCCGCCGCGAAGGACAGCGCGACGGGCGCTGGGTGCTGCTCGACTACGGGGACGTGGTCGTCCACGTCCAGCACGCCGAGGAGCGGGTGTTCTACGCGCTCGAGCGGTTGTGGAAGGACTGCCCGTTCCTGCCGTTCACCGACGCCGCCGCCGACGCACACTCCGCCGAGCGCGAGACCGCACCGGACGGGTGACCGACGCCATAGCCGGTTCACCGCTCCTCGTCGCCGGCACGCCCATAGAGTGGGGCCTCGGTGCCCCCGCGCCCGGCGGCGACGGACGAAGGGCGCGGGGCGTGCACCGATTACTCCCCGGCGGGCAGTGCCGTAGTCTTGAGCGCATGCGCACCTTGGCTCTGCTCCTTACCGAGCCGCGCTGATCGGGGACGACCCGACGGCGCGGCTGAGCCTCTGCAACTGTGCAGGGGCTTTTCGCTTGTCCGAACGGATTCAGAGGGAGCGTTTTTGATGACCACCACGGGTGGCGACGGGCCGGTCGAACCGGCCGACGAAATTCCGCCGTTCCGCTACACCGGCGCGCTGGCCCAGTCGATCGAGACGGGCTGGCAGCAGCGGTGGGCCGAGCAAGGCACCTACCAGACCCCGAACCCGACGGGCCCGCTCGCCGACGGTTTCGAGCGGGTCGCCATTGGCCGGCACACCTTCATCATGGACATGTTCCCGTACCCGTCCGGCACGGGCCTGCACGTCGGTCACCCGCTCGGTTACATCGGGACGGACGTCTACGCGCGCTACCGGCGGATGTCCGGCGACAACGTGCTGCACACGATGGGGTTCGACGCGTTCGGCCTGCCCGCCGAGCAGTACGCGATCGAGACCGGCCAGCACCCGCGCACGACGACCTACGGCAACATCGACGCCTTCCTGGTGCAGCTGCGCAGGCTGGGTCTCGGGCACGACGAACGGCGCCGGTTCGCCACCACCGACCCGGCGTACTACCGCTGGACGCAGTGGATCTTCCTGAAGATCTTCAACTCCTGGTACGACCAGGTGGCGGACCGGGCGCGGCCGATCGAGGAACTGATCGCCGAGTTCGACGCGGGTACCCGGCACCCCGCCGCCGAGACGAACCCGTTCGACCGCGCCTGGGCCGAGCTCTCCGACATCGAGAAGCGACAGGTCGTCGACAACCACCGGCTCGCATACCGCACCGACTCGATGGTCAACTGGGCCCCCGGCCTGGGCACCGTCCTGTCGAACGAGGAGGTCACCGCCGACGGACGCAGCGAGCGCGGAAACTTCCCGGTGTTCCGCCGGCCGCTCGCCCAGTGGAAGATGCGGATCACCTCCTACGCCGACCGGCTGCTGCGCGACCTGGACCGGATCGACTGGCCGGACAAGGTGCGCTCGATGCAGCGCAACTGGATCGGCCGCTCGACCGGCGCGCAGGTGCGTTTCGCCACCGATGCCGGTGACATCGAGGTGTTCACCACCCGGCCGGACACCCTGTTCGGCGCCACCTACATGGTGCTGGCGCCGGAACACCCGATGATCGACGCGCTGACCACTGCGCAATGGCCGGAGGGCACCAGCCAGTCGTGGATCGGCGGCGCCGACACGCCCGCCGCGGCGGTGGACGCGTACCGGCTGGCTGCGTCGCGGCGCTCCGAGCTCGACCGGCAGTCCGGCGACCGCGCCAAGACCGGCGTGTTCACCGGGTCGTTCGCGATCAACCCGGCGAACGGCGCGCGGCTGCCCGTGTTCATCGCCGACTACGTGCTGATGGGCTACGGCACCGGCGCGATCATGGCGGTGCCCGGGCAGGACGAGCGCGACTGGGAGTTCGCCGAGGTCTACGACCTGCCGATCGTGCGCACCGTCGAGCCGCCGGAGGGTTTCGACGGCAAGGCGTACACCGGCGAGGGCCCGGCGATCAACTCGGAGTTCCTGGACGGGCTGGACATCCCGGCCGCCAAGGTGCGGATCACCGAGTGGCTGGAGGAGCACGGTCGCGGCCGCGGGGCGGTGACCTACCGGTTGCGTGACTGGCTGTTCAGCCGGCAGCGCTACTGGGGCGAGCCGTTCCCGATCCTGTACGACGAGACGGGGCTGCCGATCGCGGTGCCCGAGACGATGCTGCCGGTCGAGCTGCCCGAGACCGACGATTTCTCGCCGAAGTCGTTTCCGCCCGAGGACGCGGACTCCACGCCCGAGCCGCCGCTCGGCCGGCTGGCCGACTGGGTCGAGGTCGAGCTGGATCTGGGCGACGGCCCGAAGAAGTACCGGCGCGAGACGAACACGATGCCGAACTGGGCCGGCTCGTGCTGGTACGAGCTGCGCTACCTGGACCCCACCAACGACGAGGCGCTCGTCGACCCGGAGATCGAGCGGTACTGGATGGGGCCGTCGGCCGACCGGCCGTTGGGTGGCGTCGAGCTGTACGTCGGCGGTGTCGAGCACGCGGTGCTGCACCTGCTGTACGCGCGGTTCTGGCACAAGGTGCTGTACGACCTGGGCTACGTGTCCTCTGCCGAGCCGTTCCACCGGCTGGTCAACCAGGGCATGTTGCAGCTGCCCGCCTACACCAACGACGACGGGTTCTACGTCCCGGCAGCCGAGGTGCAGGAAAGCGGCGGTCACTTCTTCTACGAGGGCCGCGAGGTGCGGCAGGAGTTCGGCAAGATCGGCAAGTCGCTGAAGAACGTCGTCAACCCGGACGAGTTCATCGCCGCCTATGGTGCCGACACCTTCCGGCTGTTCGAGATGTTCGGCGGGCCCCTGGACCAGTCCCGGCCGTGGGAGGCCAAGGCGATCGTCGGCCCGTACCGGCTGCTGCAGCGGGTCTGGCGGGTCGTCGTCGACGAGCTCACCGGTGCGACCCACGTCTCCGACGACCCGGTTCCGGACGAGTTGAACCGGCAGCTGCACAAGGCCAACGCCGCCGTGCGCGAGGGCTACGACACGCTGCGCTTCAACACCTCGATCGCCCGGATCACCGAGTTGAACAACGCCGTCACCGCGGCCTACCCCTCCGGCGGCGCGCCGCGCGCGCTGGCCGAGCCGCTCGTTCAGATGCTGGCTCCGCTGGCGCCGCACATCGCCGAGGAGCTGTGGTCCAGGCTCGGGAACGACGGCTCGGTGACCCGGTCGGCGTTCCCCCCCGTCGACGAGACGTTGCTGGTCGATGACACGGTCGAGATCCCGGTCCAGATCAACGGCAAGCTGGTGAAAAGTGCAGTCCTCACCGCCGACGCGGACGCAGACGCATCCGCGCTCGAAGCGATTGCCCGGGCCGACGAACGGGTGGTGGCCGCCCTCGGCGACCGCGAGGTTCGCCGGGTGATCGTGGTTCCCGGCCGGCTCGTGAACTTCGTGGTCTGAGCGCCGTGTCCGTCGCCGTGGTCACCGACTCGACGGCCTGCTTGCCGCCGCCGACGGTCGACGAGCTGGGCATCTCGGTCGTGCCGCTGCGCGTGACGCTCGGCGCCCGCACCGCCGTCGACGGCGTCACCGTCACCTCCTCCGAGGTTGCGCGTGCGCTGCGCGCGAAGGTGCGGGTCTCGACCTCCCGGCCGACGCCCGCGGAGTTCGCCGCGCGCTACCAGCAACTGCTGGACGACGGCGCCTCACACGTGGTCTCGGTGCACTTGTCGTCGGCGCTGTCCGGCACGTGGGAGTCGGCCGTGCTCGCCGCGCAGGACTTCCCGCACGGCAGCGTCCGGGTGGTCGACTCGCGCTCGACGGCGATGGGGCTCGGCTTCGCGGTGCTGGCCGCGGCCCGGTGCGCCGCCGACGGCGGGTCGGCGGCCGAGGTACAGGGCGCGGCGAGCTCGACGGTGGACGCGACCCGCACGTTCTTCTACGTCGACACGCTCGAGTACCTGCGCCGCGGCGGGCGGATCGGCACCGCCGCCGCCCTGTTCGCCACGACGCTGTCCGTGAAGCCGCTGCTACAGCTCGTCGAAGGGCAGATCGTCGCGCTGGAGAAGGTGCGTACGTCCAGCAAGGCCTTGGCCCGGCTGGTCGAGCTGACGGTGCGCGCGGCAGGTCGCGACGACGTCGACCTCGCCGTGCACCACGTCGCCGCCGCCGAGCGCGCGGCCTCGGTCGAGGCCCAGTTGCGCGACCAGCTGCCACGCCTGGGCGAGCTGTACGTCGCCGAACTGGGCCCGGTGATCAGCGCCCACCTCGGGCCGGGCGTGGTCGGCACCGTCGTCGTCCGCCGCTAGGGCCTCACGCCTGCGGCTGGTCGAGCTCGAGCTCGAGCCAGTGCGCAAGGCTTTCGATCTCCCGGCCGATCTCGTCGGTCATCGTCTTGGTGAACTCGGCGTCCTGGTGCAGCGCGTTGACGCGCAGCACGCCGGCCTTCCGATCCGCCGCGGCGTCCAGCTTCCCGACCAGCCGGTCGCCGTACAGGACCGGCAGCGCGAAATAGCCCCACGTGCGTTTCGCGGCCGGCTTGTACATCTCCAAGTAGTAGTCGAACTCGAACAGCTCGGTCATCCGCTTGCGGTCGAAGACGAGCCGGTCGAATGGCGACAGCAGGGCAGCCCGGCCGATGAACGGCCGGCCGAGTTGTGCCGGGTCGACCCGCCACTCGCCCTTGACACCGTCGACGACCGCCTGTTCGCCGGCCGCGCCGACGTCGTTCGGCTCGACCGGGCACTCCGGTCCCTTGGCGCGGGCGATCCCCAGCGCGGACAGCCGGCGTTCGTCGCGCCGGCGACGCGCCTCGGCCGGGGCCGGCGGTTCGGCGGGCGGGTAGACCCGCTCGGCGAGATCCCACTGCCGTTCCCGGCCGCGCCGGCCGGCGATCGCGACCTCACCGCGCCGGACCATGAAGCCGAGCAGCTGGGTGACGTTCTGGTCGTTGGTCCATCCGCTGGACTTCCAGGGCACGGCGCAGGTGTCCGGGATCTCGCGTGACAGCAACGGCCCGTCCTGCTGCATGCGCTTGAGGATGTCCTTGCGGCAGGCGTCGTTCGCCTCGATCCACCGCGCGATGGATCCGCGCCAGCCGGCCGCCCCTGATCCGTCGCGGAACTCCTGCATCTCGCCCTGGTGCAGCACGATGTCGGCGGCCGGACGGATCATCCCGCGCAGCTCGAACAGTGTCCGCTGTTCGAGTGCGTCGACCAGGTCAACCCGCTCGTACGCCGCGCCGAGCCGGCTCCAGGCGACCAGGTCCGCGTTCGGCGCGATGACTGCGGTGGGGTCGATCTGCAGCAGGGTCAGCCCCTGGACCACCTCGGCGAGCGTCGCGGGCCGGTCCGTGTCCAGCAATTGCGCGCGCACCGCGATGCGGCGGGCATCGGTGCGCGAGAGCGAGTGCACCGTCATGCGCACGAGGTTAGTTCGCAGCGCCGACACGCCACGAAGCCCTGCGATCGCGGCCGACGCCGGCTGACAGTTTCCGGATCGCCGTGCACACCGCCGAGCGGCGTCCACAGCCGGACGGGCGCTGACTGCGCCGGCACCGCCGGCTTCCTAACGTCGGCGCAGTGCGAGGGGAGTCCGATCGGGTGGCCGCGCGGGTGCGCGACCTGCTGGCCGAGTACGGCCGGCGGCCCGATCCGGACGATGCCGACGAACCACTCCGCCCGGCGTCGCGGTGGCAGCAGCTGGCCGCCCGGGTGCCGGTGCGGCTGGACCCAGGACGCAGTGGAGCGATCGCCGTCGGTGCGGCCGTCGTGCTGGCTGCGGTGCTCGCCGGCTGGTGGCTACTTGCCCATCGCCCGCGCGAGATTCCGGTCGAGACCACCGGTGGCGTCGGTGTGCTCTCGGCCGCGCCGAGGCCGGTCGGCACGACCGGCCCGCCACCGGCCCTGCCGTCCAGCTCGCCCGTCGCGCCGACGCCGAGCCCGTCGGTGGTCGTGGTCGACGTCGCCGGCCGGGTGCGCCGGCCGGGGCTGTACCGGCTGCCGGACGGCTCCCGGGTCGACGACGCCGTGCGGGCCGCCGGCGGCGCGCTGCGCGGCGTCGACCTCAGCAGCCTCAACCTCGCCGCGAGGGTTGTGGACGGCCAGCAGGTTCTGGTCGGCGCCAGATCGGCGGCCGGTGCTCCGGCACCGGGCTCCAGCGGCAGCTCCGGCGCCGCCGGCGCCGTGCCGATCAGCCTCAACTCGGCCGGTCTCGACCAGCTCGAGACGCTGCCCGGCGTCGGCCCGGTGCTGGCCCAGAAGATCATCGACTGGCGCACCGAGAACGGCGGCTTCACCAGCGTCGACCAGCTGACCGACGTCAGCGGGATCGGCGAGATCACCTTCGCCGACCTCGAACCCCTGGTCACGCTTTGACTGCCGAGCCCGTCGATCTGCGACTCACGCTCGGCGCCCTGGCCGGCTGGCTCGCCGTCTACGCGTGCCTGCTGCGAACCGCCGGTGTCGTGCTCGCGGCCGGCGCCGGCGCCGCGCTCACCGCGGTCGTGCTGGTGTGCGCTGCCCGGCACCTGCGCGCGGCAGCCGCGCTGGCGCTGATGCTCTTCTGCGTGGCGCTGGTACTGCTTCCACTGGCTGCCCGGTTGGCCGAGGCGCGCGCGTCACCGTTGCTGGCCCTGGCCCGCCGGCACGCCTCGGTGGTACTGACGCTGACCGTGCGGGCTGACCCGGTGCCCCTGGCCGCGGCCGGGCTCGACGGTTCGCCGCGCGTTCTGGTTGAGGCAGCCGCCGACACGGTGACGGTGCGCGGCGGTTCGCTGCCTGTCGACGGCGCTGTGCTCGTCCTGGCCGACGGCGCGGGGTGGCAGGACGTACTGCCCGGCCAGCGGGCGCGGCTGGCGGGCAGCCTGGCACCGGACCTCGACGGCAGCGCCCTGTCGGTGACGCTTTTCGCGCGGGGGCCGCCCGAACTGGTCGGCGCGCCGCCCTGGTGGCAGCGCGCCGCCGGACGGGTGCGGGCGGGCCTGCGCGCCGCGGCAGCGGTGTTGCCGGACCAGGAGCGCGGATTGCTGCCCGGCCTCGTCGACGGCGACACGAGTGGGCTCGACCCGGTGCTCGCCGAGCGGTTCCGGCTCGCCGGGCTGACCCATCTGGTTGCGGTGAGCGGGACGAATTGTTCGATCGTCGTCGGCGCGGTGCTGTTGCTGCTGCGCCGGCTGCGGGTGCGGCCGTGGGCGTGTGCCCTCGCCGGCGCGCTGACGCTGGCCATGTTCGTCGTGGTTGCGCGTCCGTCACCCAGCGTGCTGCGCGCTGCGGTGATGGCGTTGATCGCGCTGCTGGCCCTCTCCTCGGGTCGCCCGCGTGCGGGCGTACCCGCGCTGGCGGCGGCGGTTCTCGGACTGCTGCTGTGGCAGCCGACGATCGCCAGCACCCCGTCGTTCGCGATGTCGGTGCTCGCGACCGGAGCGCTGCTGCTCATCGCGCCGGGCTGGGCGGTCGCCTTGCGGCGCCGACGCGTGCCGGCCGGGCTCGCCGAAGCGTTCGCAGTCGCCGCCGCCGCACACGTGGTCACCGCGCCCGTGGTCGCGGCGATCAGCGGGCGGATCAGCCTGGTTGCCGTTCTCGCCAACGTCCTGGCCGAACCGGTGATCGCGCCGATCACCGTGCTGGGCTTCCTCGCCGCTGCGATCGCGCCGGTCTGGCTCGGCGGCGCGCTGCCACTGGTCTGGCTGGCCGGCTGGCCGTGCCGCTGGCTGGTGCTCGTGGCCGACTACTTCGGCGGGCTGTCCGGCGCCGCGCTGCCGTGGCCGGGCGGCGCGCCGGGCGGCATACTGCTCGCGGCGACCGGCCTGGTCCTCGCCGTGGCCGCGGCGCGGGCCGGCGCGGGCCGGGTCCTCGGCGCCGCCGCGGTCACGGCGTTCGTCATCCTCGTGCCGGTCCGGGCGGCGACGTCGTCCTGGCCACCGGCCGACTGGCTGTTCGCCGCCTGCGACGTGGGGCAGGGCGACGCGCTGCTGCTGCATGCCGGCCCGGGTGCTGCCGTCGCCGTCGACGCGGGGCCGGACCCGGTGCTCGTCGACCGCTGCCTGCGCGATCTCGGCGTCACCCGGATCCCGCTGCTGGTGCTCACCCACTATCACCTCGACCACGTCGGCGGGCTGTCCGGCCTGGGGCGCGGCCGGCCGGTCGGGCAGGTCGTCAGCGGCCCGCTCGCCGATCCCGCGGCCGGCGTCGCGATCGTCGGCCGGTTCACCGCGCCCAGAGCGCTGTCGGTGCGCAGCCCGCCGCCCGGTACCCGGCTGACCGCCGGCGCGGTGCAGCTCGAGGTGCTCGGCCCGCGCCGGTGGTACCGCGGTACCCGCTCGGACCCGAACAACTCGTCGCTGGTGCTGCTCGCCGAGGTCGGCGGTGTGCGCATCCTGCTGCCCGGCGACGCGGAGATCGAGGCGCAGCAGGATCTTGTCGGCGCGGGCGTGGATCTGCGGGCAGATGTGTTGAAGGTGCCCCATCACGGCTCGGCGTACTTCGATCCGGACTTCCTCGCGGCGGTGCATGCGCAGGTCGCGGTGGTGAGCGTCGGCGCGGGCAACGACTACGGCCACCCGTCGCCGCTGCTGCTCACCGAGCTGGCTCGGCTGGGGGTGCCGCTGTTCCGCACCGACCGGGTCGGGGACGTGGCGGTGCGCGGCACCCCTGATCGGTTGTCGGTGGTCGTCCACGGGCGGCTGCCGGCCGGCCTCAGCCTCGGCGCGGATCCGCCGGCGCCGCGGACGGCGGACCTCGCGGTGTCGCGGGCGGGTGCTTGGATTGCGACATGCCGGCCCGCCCGATCACTGTCGACGATCTGCCCCAGCCGCTTCCACCCCTCGTCCTGCTCGTCGGCGACGAGGACCTGCTCATCGACCGCGCCGTCAGCGCGGTCGCCGCCGCCGCGCGGCGCGCCGACCCGACGGTCGCCGAGACCTACCTGACCGGCGCCGAGCTCGAGGGCGCCGAGTTGCACGAGATGCTGGGCCCGTCGCTGTTCGGTGAGGCGCGGCTGCTCGCGGTGCGCGCGGCCCAGGACGTGCGGGTGGCGGCCGCCGCCGTGCTCGGCCCGTACGTGCAAACACCGGCCGACGGGACGGTGATCGTCCTGCAGCACGCCGGTGGCGCGAAGGGGAAGGCGCTGCTCGATCTGGCGCGCAAGGCGAAGGCGCTCGAGATCGGCTGCGGAAAGCTCAGCCGGCCCGAGGAGCGTGCGGAGTTCGTGCGCGCCGAGGTCACTCGCTGCGGGGGGCGGATCACCCCGGACGCGGTCGCCGCGTTGCTGGACGCGGTCGGCAGCGACCTGCGGGAGCTCGCCGCGGTGGCGGCGCAGTTGGTGAGCGACTCGAGCGACTCGGCCGGCTCTACCGGCAACGTCGACGTGGACATCGTGCGCGCATTCCACCGCGGCCGGGCCGAGGTCAGCGGGTTCGCGGTATCCGACCTGGCGGTGGTCGGACGCAGCGGGCCCGCGCTCGAGGCGCTTCGATTCGCGCTGTCAGTCGGCGTGCCACACGTCGTGATTGCCGACGCGCTGGCCGACGGCGTCCGGTCGGTGGCGCGGGTGGCTTCGGCGGGGTCCGGCGGCGGCGATCAGTACGCGCTGGCCAAGAAGCTCGGCATGCCGCCGTGGAAGGTGAAGCGAGCCGGGGCGCAGTCACGCGGGTGGAGCGAGGCCGGGCTGCGGCAGGCGCTCTCGGTGGTCGCGACGCTGAACGCCGACGTCAAGGGCGCCGCGGTCGATCCCGGATATGCGCTGGAGGTGGCGGTGCGCCGGATCGGCGCCGCACGGGCGGCCAGCCGCCGCTGACGGACGTTAGAGCGCGTTCGCCCGGGTGGCCATTGCCGACTTCTTGTTGGCGGCCTGGTTCGGGTGGATGACGCCGCTGCTCGCGGCCTTGTCCAGCTTGCGGGACGCGCTCTGCAGCGCCGCATCGGCCTTCGCGCGGTCGCCGGAGTCGGCGGCCTCGCGGAACTGGCGGATCGCCGTCTTGAGCGACGACTTCACACTCTTGTTCCGCAGTCGCGCAGCCTCATTGGTGCGGATCCGCTTGATCTGGGACTTGATGTTCGCCACGAAAAGCCTCGAAGTTCCTTAGATGGACAACCTCGCCAGCCTACCAGCGGGCACGGAACCCACCCAAATTCGGCGTGCGAGCTCGTTCGGTCACGCGCGGACGGAGACCAGCTCGAACTTGGTGTACAGGTAGGTGCGGATGCCGTCCTCGCTGCTGGCCACGTCGGTCACCAGCTGGTCGTCGTCGGCGTCGTCGCCGTAGATCATCGCCTTGCCGTCCGAGTCGAAGAACACGCCGCCGTCGACGGGCGCCAGATCGGTCATCTGCACCACGACGTAGCGGCCGCTGAGCGACTCGACCAGCCCGCGGATTTCGGCACTCTTCGCCTCTTTGACCGTGCGGTAGACGCCGACGACCTGCTGCCAGTCGTCCTCGCCGGGGGAGGTGTTCACCAGGTCACCCGGCTTCAGGTCTACGGCGGGCAGGCGGAATTCGACGGCAGCACGCGGGTCGGTCATGGCCGATATCCTGCCCGATGCCTCTGGAGGTCTCGACGGCGGCGCTCGGTCGGCTACGCGCCGAAGGGCAGTTGCGGCTGCGGCGGGCCGTGCGTTGGGTCCACCCCGTCGAACAGGCTGCTGATCGATTCGCCGCCGTGGATCCGGGAGATCGCCTCGGCGAACAACGGCGCCACCGAACGCACGGTGAGCAGCGGCCACTCGTCCCGCGGCGGTGGCACGGTGTCGGTGGTGACGATCTCGCTCACCATCGGGTGATCGTGCAGCCGGTTGATCGCCTTGCCGGTGAACAGGCCGTGCGTGACGGCGATGGAGGCCGCGGGGCAGTCCTGCTCGTCGAGTTTCTCGAGCAGTTCGAGGATCGAAGCGCCGGTGGCGATCTCGTCGTCGAGCACGATCGCGCGCTTGCCTCGCACATCACCGACGATCGCGTCGATCACGACCCGGTCGTCAGCAAGCCGCTGCTTCGACCCGGCGGCCACCGGGAGCCCGAGCAGCCGGGCGAACTGGGTCGCCGTCTTCGCGTTGCCCAGGTCCGGGGAGACGACCACCGTGTTGTCGAGGTCGTGGCTGCGGAAGTGGTCGGCGAGCTCGCCGATCGCGGTGAGATGGTCGACCGGCACCGAGAAGAAGCCGTGGACCTGCGGGGCGTGCAGGGTCATCGTCAGGACGCGGTCGGCGCCCGCGGTCGTGATCATGTCGGCGACCAGCCGGCCGGCGATCGAGATGCGCGAGGCGTCCTTCTTGTCCGAGCGGGCGTAGGCGTAGTGCGGGATCACGGCGGTGACCTGGGCCGCCGAGGCGCCGCGCGCCGCGTCGAGCATCAGCAGCAACTCCATCAGGTGTTCCTGCGTCGGCGCGACGAGCGGCTGGATCACGTACACGTCGCGCTGTCGGCAGTTCTCGTGGAGCTGGACGTACAGGCAGTCGTTGCTGAACCGGCGGATGTCGACCCCGGACAGGGGCACGCCCAGGTGATCGCAGATCTCGGTTGCCAGGGGTCGGTGCGCGTTGCCGGACAGCACCACGATCTCCCGCACGGGGAAAGGTTAGCCGTGCCCGCCGACGGTTGCCGGACGCGCGTTCGAGTCGTGCGAAAATGGGACGGTGATATCCGCGCGGACGGATCCGCAGCGGATCCGCAACTTCTGCATCATCGCCCACATCGACCACGGCAAGTCGACGCTGGCCGATCGCATGCTGCAGCTCACCGGCGTGGTCGACGGCCGGCAGATGCGCGCGCAGTACCTGGACCGGATGGACATCGAGCGCGAGCGCGGCATCACCATCAAGGCGCAGAACGTGCGGATGCCGTGGACGAGCCGGGAGACCGGCACTGAACACGTCCTGCACATGATCGACACGCCCGGCCACGTGGACTTCACCTATGAGGTGTCCCGCTCGCTCGCGGCGTGTGAAGGCGCGGTGCTGCTCGTCGACGCCGCGCAGGGCATCGAGGCGCAGACGCTCGCCAACCTCTACCTCGCGCTCGAGAACGACCTGCACGTCATCCCGGTGCTCAACAAGATCGACCTGCCGGCGGCGCAGCCGGACGTCTACGCGGCCGAGATCTCGCACATCATCGGCTGCGACCCGGACGACGTGCTGCGAGTCAGCGCGAAGACCGGGCAGGGCGTCGAGGCGCTGCTCGACCTCATCTGCCGCGATGTCCCGGCTCCGGTGGGCGAGGCGGACGCCGCGCCGCGCGCGATGATCTTCGACTCCGTCTACGACATCTACCGTGGCGTGATCACCTATATCCGGGTGGTGGACGGGCAGTTCACCCCTCGCGAGCGGATCAAGATGATGTCCACCGGCGCGACCCACGAGTTGCTCGAGATAGGCGTCATCTCGCCCGAACCGGTCCCGACGCAGGGACTGAGCGTGGGCGAGGTCGGCTACCTGATCACCGGCGTGAAGGACGTCCGGCAGTCACGGGTCGGCGACACGGTGACCGACGCGGCCAAGCCGGCCGCCGAGTCGCTCGGTGCGTATCGAGACCCGAACCCGATGGTCTACTCCGGCCTGTTCCCGATCGACGGCTCCGACTACCCGCTGCTGCGCGACGCGCTCGACCGGTTGCGGCTCAACGACGCCGCGCTGGTCTATGAACCCGAATCCAGCGCGGCGCTCGGCTTCGGCTTCCGCTGCGGCTTCCTCGGCCTGCTGCACCTGGAGATCACCCGCGACCGGCTCGAGCGTGAGTTCGACCTCGATCTCATCTCGACGGCGCCGAACGTCGTCTACCGGGTCGTCCTCGAGGAAGGCGACGAGCAGGTCGTCACGAACCCCTCCGACTGGCCAACCGGCAAGAAAATCGCCGACGTGTACGAGCCCGTCGTCAAGGCGATGATCATCGCGCCAAGCGAGTACATCGGCTCCATCATGGAGCTGTGCCAGGACCGGCGCGGGACGCTGGAAGGCATGGACTACCTGTCCGAGGCCCGGGTCGAGCTGCGGTACACGCTGCCGCTGGCCGAGATCATCTTTGACTTCTTCGACCACCTGAAGTCACGCACGCGCGGCTACGCCAGCCTCGACTACGAGCTCAGCGGCGAGGAGGCGTCCGACCTGGTGAAGGTCGACATCCTGCTCCAGGGCGAGGCCGTCGACGCCTTCTCGGCGATCGTCCACAAGGACAAGGCCTACGCCTACGGCACGTCGATGACCGGCAAATTGCGCAAGCTGATCCCGCGGCAGCAGTTCGAAGTGCCGATCCAGGCCGCGATCGGGTCCCGGGTGATCGCGAGGGAGAACATCAGCGCGATGCGCAAGGACGTCCTCGCCAAGTGCTACGGCGGTGACATCACCCGTAAGCGCAAGCTGCTGGAGAAGCAGAAGGAGGGCAAGAAGCGGATGAAGATGGTCGGTCGCGTCGAGGTGCCCCAGGAGGCGTTCATCGCCGCGCTGTCGACGAACGCCGCCGAGCCCGCCAAGAAGTAGGCGCGTCCGCGCGGTCTCACCTACTGCGGAGCTTCAGTACCGCAGGGCGCGGGCGTCGGTGCGCCATTCGAGCAGAAGCAGGGTGGCGTCGTCGCTGAGCCGACCTTGTTGATGGGCGAGCAGCGCGTGCACGACACGGCGCATGGTCTCCGGCGCCGGCAGGTCCGCGGCGAAGTGTCGGCCGAGCAGATCGAGCAACCGCTGTTGGCCGAAGAACTCGCCTTCGGGTGAGCGGGCCTCGAGCACGCCGTCAGTGAGGAGCAACACCCGATCGCCCGGTTCGAGGTGTTCCTCGCCGATGTCGAACCCCGCGCGCTGGACGTCGATGGGCAGGGCGAGCCCGAGCGGTGGCGCAGGGGGGCAGGCCAGCTCGCGCACGAAGCGCCCGCCGCGCAACAGCAGCGGCGGCGGGTGCCCGGCATTGGTCCATTGCAGGACACCGGTTTCGCTGGCCAGCTCGACCAGCACGGCCGTGGCGAACTGATTCCCGCCGAAGGCGGTGAGCATTTCCTCGTGAATCCCGGTGGCGGTCGCGGCGAGGTCCGCACCCGATCGGCGCAGGCTGCGGTAGGCGGCGACCGCGACGGTCGCGAGTTGGCTGCTGCGCAACCCGTGGCCCATCCCGTCGAAGACCGCGGCGCGGGTGAGCCCGGCGTCGACGGCGAAGTCGAGGGTGTCACCGGCGACTTCGTAGGCGGGTTCGAGCGCGCCCGCCACGGTGACCTGCTCGGTCGAGAAGGTGAGCGGCGGCAGCAGCGACCATTGCAGTTCGGCGGCCAGGCCCATCGGCGCACGTCGGCGCAGCCGCACGATCGTGTCTCCGTACATGGTCTTGGTCACGAGCATCTCGGCGACGAGCGCCACGAACCGGCGAAGCCGGACGCCGAAGGCGCCGTCCGGGATCTCCCGCGCGTCGGCCGCGGACACGACGACGCACATCACGCCGAGCCGTTCGGTGCCGTCGATCAACGGCAGCCACACGCGCCGCCGGTCGCCGTCGAGTTCCTGGGTGAGCACGTCCATGTGCTGGAAACTTCGCCCGGCGATCGTCCCGTCGATTGTCAAGACGTCGGTGGCGGCCGCTGGCGCGGCGCCGCGGAACGGCACGAGCACCGCCTGTTGCAGGTCGGCGAGGTGGATAAGGGCGTCGTGCGCGCCGAGCGCGGCGGCTTGCTTGGCGACCAGTTCCGGCAGTTCGTGCTGCGCGGCGAAGTGCGATGCTTCCAGGAGGTCGTCCATCGCCCGCTCGGCCGCGGACATGTCGTCGAAGGCCACACCGACTGTCTACCCAGATCATTAGGCGCAGTTCCGCGGGCTGCCGCCAGCTGCTTTCCGAGGACCTCGCAGCTGGTCCAGGACTACGCCGGCGTCCGCGTCAGCAATCCGTTCGGGGCTGCGTGAGCGCTACTCCGGGCGGTGGCAGACCGCTTCGACGTTGTTGCCGTCGGGATCGCGGACGAAAGCGCCGTAGTAACCCTGGTGGTACTCCGGCCACACCCGCGGCTCATGCAGCACCTCGGCGCCCAGGCCGGTCGCCGCGGTGAAGAACGCGTCGACCGCGGCCCGGTCCGCCGCCTCGAACGCGATGTGCGACTCGCGGAAACCCTCGCCGGTCTGCTTCGCGCTGATCCAGAAGTCCGGCTTGTCGCCCACTCCGTAGCCGATGGCCACCTCGAAGTCGAGGATCCGCCTACCTCCGAGCGGTTCGAGAACGGTGTCGTAGAACGCCGAGCTTCTCGCCATATCGATGGCCTGCATGCCCACGTGATCCAACATGGACCGCATTCTGCCCGGCGCAGCTGACGACGCAGCCAGCCGCCGCTCAGCGGGCGTCCGGAATCGTGGGCGGATGATGTCCGACCGGCCGCGGTGGTTGCGGTTGCGCCGCGACGGCGAGCCGTCGTGGCAGGTGGCGGCCACCGCCGGCGGTGTGTCGGCCACCGCGGTGGCGGCGGGGGCACTCGCGCTGCACCAGTTCGGGACGCCCTGGCAGGTCTTCATCCTGGCCGCGGCAGCCAGTCACTACCTGATGTGGGCCGCTCCGATCGGGGCGCTGTGCGCCCTGATCGCACGTCGGTGGGCAACCAGCGGAGTCGCGGCGACGGCCGTGGTGCTGACGGTGATGGTGCAAGCGCCGACCGGCGCCTTCCCGCCGTATGCCGGTCCGATCCGGCCGCTCGTCGTATTGCAGGCCAATCTCGGTGTCGGGCAGGCGGACCCCGACGTCCTGACCGCGCTGGTCCGCGACAACGATGTCGACCTGCTTGCCACCGAAGAACTCACGCCGGGCGAGGAGTCCGCCCTCATCGTGGCGGGACTCGACGACCTGCTGCCGCACCGCTACACCGCCCCGCTGCCCGGCGGCGGTGCCGGGCTGGGGTTGTGGAGCCGGTTCCCGCTCGGCGTGCGGCACAACGTGCCGGGCTACTCGTACGGAGTGCTCACCGCGCACGTCGCGCACGGCGGCGGACTGACGTTCGTGGCGGCGCATCTGAGCCCGCCGTTCGGGCAGCCGGTGCAGACCTGGCGGCGCGAGATCGCCGATCTGCGCCGGCTGCTCGCCGATCTGCCGGCTGCCGGGCCGGTCGTGGTGGCCGGCGACTTCAACGCCACCGTCGACCACGCGCAGTTCCGGGCGCTCCTGACCGGCGGGTATGCCGATGCGGCGCAGCAGACCGGCGCGGGGTATCTGCCGACGTATCCCGACGATCGCTGGTGGGGGCCGCTGATCGGCATCGACCACGTGCTGCTGCGTGGCGCGGTGGCCGCGACCGGAGTCACGACGCACAGCATTGCCGGCTCAGACCATCGCGCCGTCCTGGCCGTGCTGACCTTCACCTAACGCGAGGTGGGCGATGTCGCCGCGGCTCCGACAAGGGGCACGGCGAGGACCACTCAGACCTCGAGGACGATCTTCCCGATCAGGTCGCCGGCCGCCATCGCGGCCAGGCCGTCGGCCGCCTGCTCCAGCGGCAGCACCCGGTCGATCGTCGGCCGCAATCCGGTCGCGTGCAGGAAGGCGATCAGGTCCTGCAACTCGTGCTTGGTCCCCATCGTCGACCCGACCAGCTCCAACTGCAGGAAGAAGAAGCGGTTCAGGTCGGCCGGCGGGTTGGGGCCTGACGTTGCGCCGGAGATGACGATCCGGCCGCCCGGTTTGAGCGACTTCGCCGAGTGCGAGTACGTCGCCTCGCCGATGGTCTCCATGACCGCGTCCACCCGCGCGGGCAGCCGGGCTCCGGAGGCGAACGCCTCGTGCGCGCCCAGCTCGAGTGCCTTCGCCTGCTTCTCTTCCGAGCGTGCGGTCGCCCACACCCGGAAACCGGCCGCGCGGGCCATTGCGATGCACGCCGTCGCCACGCCACCGGACGCGCCCTGCACGAGCACCGTCTGCCCCGGCCGCAGCCCCGACTTCGTGAACAGCATCCGGTAGGCCGTCAGCCACGCCGTCGACAGGCAGGACGCCTCCGCGAAGGAGAGGTCGGCCGGCTTCGGCAGCACGTTGCGGGCCGGGACGACGACGTACTCGGCGAGCGAGCCCTGATGCTTCTCCGAGAGCAGAGTGCGGCCGGGGTCGACGGTGTCGTCGCCAGTCCATCCGGGAGTGTTGATGACCGCGTGGACGACGACTTCCTCGCCGGTCGCCTCGTCGATGCCGGCCGCGTCGCAGCCCAGGATCATCGGCAGCTGCTCCTGCCGGATCCCCACGCCGCGCAGCGTCCACAGATCGTGATGGTTCAGGCTGGCCGCCCGCACGCGCACCCGGGTCCAGCCCTCGTGCGGCTCCGGATCCGGCCGTTCGCCGACGACGAGTCCGGCCAGCGGGTCGTCGCGGTTGAACGATTCGCAGTAGACGGCGCGCATGATCGCCGACCCTAGCGAGCCAGCTCTCCCGCACTGGCCAGGGCTGCCTGGATCGCGGCCACGAGGTCACGCGCGGCCGCCGCGGTCAGTTCCAGCGCCAGTCGGGCCGATGGGCCGTGCACCGGTGCGGTGACGTCGATGTTGAGCGTGTGCTCGGCCATCGCGTGCACGGGGTGGTCGAAATAGACCGCGGCGTCGGTGACCGCGAACCAAGCACCGTGGGGGCCCTTGGCGCTGCCCTGCACCGGGATCTGCACGGTCGCGTAGCTGCACATGTCGCCTCCTCAGGCCTCGGTCGCGAGATGCGTGCCGAAGAACCGGGTGATCTGTTCCCAGCCGTCGTTCGCCGCGGCCACCCGGTAGGACGGCCGGTCGACGGAGAAGAACCCGTGCCCGGTGTCGTCGTAGCGGTGGGCCTCGAAGGACTTGCCGTGCGCGGCCAGCAGCTGTTCCAGCTCGTCGACGTGCTCGGGCGACGGCCGTGCGTCCTCGTTGCCGAACAGGCCGAGCAACGGGCAGCGCAGGTTCGGCAACTGCTCGACCAGATTGCTCACCTTGATCGGGAAGTCGGCCGGCGGCGTGCCGGTCACGTACGCGCCGTAGCAGTCCACCGCGGCGTCGAGATCCACGTTGCACGCCGCCAGGACCGCCTGCCGGCCGCCGGAGCAGTAACCGATCACGCCGACCTTCGCGTTGGACGTCGGCAGCGACCGCAGATATTTCGCGGCACCGGCGACGTCCCCGACGAGTTGTTCGTCCGGCGTCCCGCCCCGTGCCCGCGCCGCCGCTGCCGCGTCGTCCGGGGCAGCTCCCGGCGCCTCGCGGAAGAAGAGATTCGGGCAGAGCGCGTCGTAGCCGAGTTCGGCGAACCGGCGGACGATCTCTTTCGTCGCGCGGTCGTAGCCGGGCAGATGGTGAATCACCACCACGCCGCCGCGGGGCGCGTCTCCTTCGGGGTGGGCCAGGTACGCCTCGATGTCGTCACCGTTCGCGCCGGTCATCCTGACCGTTGTCGCCTGCAGAGCGTCGCCCATCCCTCGATCGAAGCACGGCGGCCGGGCAGCTCATAGAGTTGCCCCTCGTGCTCACGCTGCGCCGCGCCCGGCGGCCACTGGTCGCCCTCGTGGCGCTGGCCGCCGCCCTCGGGATCGGCTACACCGTCCAGGCGTCGGACGGCGACGGCCCGGGCAGCAGCTCAACTAACAGCTCAACCAACAGCCCGGACAGCAGCCTGAGCAGCGCGTCGAGTGCCGGTCCGGCTACCCGGCCGGCCTCGGCCGAGCCGCTCGCCGCGCTCCCTCCGGAGGCCGCGGCAACCGTCGAGTTGATCGAGCGCGGCGGTCCGTTCCCCTTCCCGCAGAACGACGGGGTGGTCTTCCACAACTTCGAACACCTGCTTCCGGGCGAGCCGGACGGCTACTACCGCGAGTACACGGTGCCCACACCCGGGTCGCCGGACCGCGGCGAACGGCGCATAGTTACTGGCAGCGACGGCGAGTTCTGGTACACCGATGACCACTACGAGTCCTTCGAACGGGTGGACGTGGGCGGATGACGCTGAGCGAGGCGATCACGTCGATCTACCTGCAGATCGGCGCGCCGGAATGGGCCGCGGCGAACCTGGACGCGCTGGCGGACCTGCTGCGTGACCTGTCCTGGCTGCCCGAGGGGCCGGTGCACCTGACCGTGCCGGAGTTGCCGGAGCCGGTCGCCGCCCAGCTCCGCGCCGTGTTGTGGCAGGTCGCCGACGAGACCGCCGGCGGGAGCAGGCCGATCCTGCCCTCGCAGTGACGAAGCACCGCTGGCGGCGCCGGCACCGGGGTCTGGTCGGCGCCGTCCCGGCCGCGGCGCACACTTGAGCCGTGCCTCCCGCTCTGCCATCCGGCGACCCGCCGCCGCCTGACGGCCGGCTGCCGCACGGCGCGCTCGACTCGGCGCGCGGCGCCCCGTTCGGCGTGTACGTCCACGTCCCGTTCTGCCAGGCGCGCTGTGGCTACTGCGACTTCAACACCTACACCGCCACCGAACTAGGCCCGGGCGTGAGCCGCGGCGCGTACGCCGACACCGTGCTGCGCGAGCTGCGACTCGCTGCGCAGGTGCTCGGTGACGGCGACGCGCTGGGCGACCGGATGCCGCCGGTGAGCTCGATCTTCTTCGGCGGCGGGACGCCGACGCTGCTGCCCGCCGAACACCTGGGCCTGGTGATCCGCGACATCGGCGACCGGTTCGGGTTGAGCGACGACGTCGAGATCACCACCGAGGCGAACCCGGAGACGGTGACGCCCGGCTATCTCGCCAAGCTGCGCGAGGTCGGTTTCACCCGAATCTCGATCGGCATGCAGTCCGCCGTGCCCCGGGTGCTCGCCGTGCTCGACCGGCAGCACCGGCCAGGCCGGCCGGAGGAAGCGGTCCGCGAGGCGCGAGCCGCCGGGTTCGAGCACATCAACCTCGACCTGATCTACGGTTCGCCGTACGAGACCGACGACGACTGGCGGACGACCGTCGACGCGGCGATCGCCGCGACGCCCGACCACATCAGCGCCTACGCGCTGGTCGTCGAGGACGGCACCGCGCTCGCCCGGCAGGTCGCGACCGGGGTCGTGCCCGCGCCGGACGACGACGCGCAGGCCGACCGGTACGTGCTCGCCGACGAGGCGCTGCAAGCCGCCGGCTTCGAGTGGTACGAGATCTCCAACTGGGCCCGGACGCCGGCCGCACGCTGCCGGCACAACGAGCTGTACTGGAGCGACGCGAACTGGTGGGGACTCGGGCCCGGCGCGCACAGTCATGTCGGCGGCGTGCGCTGGTGGAACGTCAAGCACCCGGTGCGCTACGCCGCGCTCGTCGACGGCGGCCGCAGCCCGGCGGCCGGCCGCGAGATCCTGGACGAGCGGGCCCGGTTCACCGAGCGGGTGATGCTCGGCGTGCGGCGCAGCGTCGGCCTCGAGCTGGACGACCTGCCGCGCGGCGCGCAGGCGGTGCTGCCCCAGCTGGCCGGGTGGGGCCTCGTCGAACACAGCGGCTTGCAGGTCGGCCGGGTGGTGCTCACGCAGCGCGGCCGGCTGATGGCCGACGCGGTGGTGAAGGAGCTGCTCGCCGCCGCGTAGTCGCTCAGTCGGTCGGGCGGAAGGCGTCGAGGTCGAGGATGCGCACGTGCAGGGTGGTCCGCCCCTGCAGCGCCGCGCGGAGCGCTCGGTGCAGCCCGTCCTCGAGGTAGATCTCGCCGCGCCATGCGACCGCGTGCGGGAACAGGTCGCCGTAGAACGTCGAGTCCTCGTCGAGCAGATGATCGAGCTCGAGCTGCCGCTTGGTGGTGGTCAGCTCGTCCAGCCGGATGGTGCGCGGGGCCACGTTGGCCCAGTCGCGCGGGGAAAGGCCGTGATCGGGGTAGGGGCGCCCGTCGCGCACCGCCTTGAAGATCACCTTCCACCCTCCACCGTCTCGCCCGAACCACCCTATCGCCGCGGGAAGCAGACCGGGCGTCCCAACTAAGCTGGTCGCAGACCTGTCGAGGGGGAGTGCAGCCGCCGTGGCCGTGGAGGACCGCAAGCTCGAGGTGTTGCGCGCAATCGTCGAGGATTTCATCGCGACCAACGAACCGGTCGGCAGCAAGTCGCTGGTCGACCGGCACAACCTGAACGTCTCGTCCGCGACGATCCGCAACGACATGGCCACGCTCGAAGAGGAGGGGCTCATCGCCCAGCCGCACACGAGTGCGGGACGGGTGCCCACCGACGCCGGCTACCGGCTGTTCGTCGACCGGCTCACCGACATCAAGCCGTTGACCTCCGCCGAGAAGCGCGCCATAGCGACGTTCCTCGACGGTGCCGTCGACCTCGACGACGTGCTGCACCGCGCCGTGCGCGCGCTGGCCCAGTTGACCCGCAACGTCGCCGTCGTCCAGTACCCGACGCTGTCTCGCAGCCGGGTCCGGCACGTCGAGCTGGTCTCGGTCTCGACCACCCGGCTGATGCTCGTGCTGATCACCGACACCGGCCGGGTCGAACAACGGCTGGTCGACCTCCCGGTGCCGGTGGCCGACAACGACGTCTACGAACTGCGCGCGACGTTGAACACGTCGCTGCGTGATCGGCCGCTCGCCGAGACGCCGGAGGTGGTGGCCGGCCTGCCCGACCGGATCGGTCCGGGCCTGCACGGCATGCTCGCCACCCTCTCGAGCGTGCTGCTCGAGGTGCTCGTCGAACCGGCGAGCGACCGCGTCGTGCTGGGCGGCACGTCCAACCTGAGCCAGCAGACCGTCGACTTCCCGGCGATCCGGCCGGTACTCGAAGCGCTGGAGGAGCAGGTCGTGCTGCTGCGGCTGCTCGACCAGTCCGTGTCGTCCAGCAAGGTGCTTGTCCGGATCGGCAACGAGACCAACGTCGAGGGTCTCGCCGGCGCGTCGGTCGTGTCCGCAGGGTACGGCTTGCACGGCGCGGCGGTCGGTGCGGTCGGCGTGCTCGGCCCGCGCCGGATGGACTACGGGCACACGATGGCCCGGGTCGCCGCGGTGGCGCGTTACGTGGGCAATCTGCTCGAGGATCGCTGACTACACTGGCTCCTGGCACTCCGCTCTGGTGAGTGCCAGTTGATTTGTCGAGGATGGACGCCGTCGTGGCTGACGTGGGACGCGATTACTACCGCCTGCTGGGCGTGCGTAACGACGCGACGCCGGAGGAGCTCAAGCGGGCGTACCGGAAGCTCGCCCGGGAACTGCACCCGGACGTCAACCCCGACCCGGCGGCCCAGGACCGGTTCAAAGAGGTCACCACTGCCTACGAGGTGCTCTCCGACCCGGAGAAGCGCCGCATCGTCGACCTCGGCGGCGACCCGCTCTCCTCCGGCGGTGCTGCGGCCGGCAGCCCGTTCGGCGGGTTCTCCGGGTTCGGCGACGTGTTCGAGGCCTTCTTCGGCGGCGGCGGGCCGATGGGCGGCGGCGGCCGCGGCCGGCGCTCTCGCGTGCGGCCCGGCGCGGACGCCCTTCTTCAGTTGTCCTTGACGCTGGAAGAGACCGCGTTCGGCGTGCGCCGGGAGATCACTGTCGACACGGCCATCGTGTGTGAGACCTGCCGCGGTGACGGTTGCGCGCCGGGCACGTCGCCGCGCACGTGCGCGACCTGCGGCGGGCTCGGCGAGATCCAGTCCGTGCAGCGGTCCTTCCTCGGTCAGGTGATGACGACCCGCGCCTGCTCGGCGTGCGGCGGCACCGGTGAGCAGATCCCGTCGCCGTGCCCGACCTGCGGCACCGACGGCCGGGTGCGCGCCCGGCGCACCAAGACCGTCGACGTCCCGGCCGGCATCGAGGACGGCATGCGCATCCGGCTGGCCGGTCAGGGCGAAGTGGGTCCGGGCGGCGGTCCGCCCGGCGACCTGTACATCGAGATCTCCGAGATCCCGCACGACACGTTCACCCGCGAGGGGGCCGACCTGCACTGCACGATCGCTGTGCCGATGACCTCCGCCGCGCTGGGCAGCGATCTCGTCCTCACCACGCT
>JAVHVB010000292.1:0-2637 GCA_032160775.1 Pseudonocardiales bacterium
CGTCATCAGTTCAGCTTGAACGGGTCGCGGGTATTGCCGATCATGTCCACCCAGATGGCCTTGGTGTCGGTGTACTCGCGCACCGCATCGACGCCGCTCTCACGTCCCCAACCGCTGTAGCCGCTGCCGCCGAAGGGGACGTTGGGGGCGACCATGCGGTACGCGTTCACCCAGACGTTGCCCGCCCGCACTTGGTGCGCGACTCGATGAGCCCGGCGGACATCGTTCGTCCATACGCCCGCGCCGAGGCCGAAGCGGGTCGAGTTCGCGATCCGGACCGCCTCGTCCTCGGTCGAGAACGTGAGCACGGACAACACAGGACCGAAGATTTCGTCCTGCGCGATCTCCATGTCCCACCGGACGTCAGTGACGATCGTCGGCCGGTAGAACAGGCCGCCGAGGGCCGCGTCGGTGGAACCGCCGCAGGCGATCGACGCCCCGTCGCGAACTGCCCGTTCGACGAATCCGGTCACTGTGTTCAGCTGGGCCGGGTTGGCCAGCGGCCCCATCTCACTAGCGACGTCGAGCGGGTCGCCGAGCTTGATGGTGTCGGCGCGGGCGATGAGTCGCTCGATCAGTGCATCGTGAACGTCCTCGTGCACCACCAGCCGCGAACCGGCCACGCAGGTCTGCCCGGATGCGGCGAAGATGCCGGCGATCACGCCGTTCACCGCCGCGTCGAGGTCGGCGTCCGGGAACACCACCTGCGCGGACTTCCCGCCGAGCTCCAGAGTCGTCCGCGCGAGGTGCGCTGCGGCGCCCTGCGCGACCTTGATGCCGACGTTCGGCGAACCGGTGAACGCCACCTGCCGCACCCCCGGGTGGCCGACCAGCGCCGCACCCAGTTCGGCGCTCTGTCCGGTGACGACGTTGAAGACGCCCGACGGCAGACCGGCCTCCTCGACTCGCTTCGCGAGCTCGAGCGCGGTGACCGGCGTGTACTCCGACGGCTTCACGACCAGCGTGCAGCCGGCCGCGAGCAGCGGCGCGAGCTTCCACATCAACAGCGAGAGCGGCGAGTTCCACGGCACGATCGCCCCGACCACGCCGACCGGCTCGTGCCGCGTGTAGATCAGGAAGTCCGGGTTCTGCGCCGGGATGACCTCACCCTGCAGCTTGTCGGCGATGCCCGCGAAGTAGCGCAACCACTCCGGCAACGCCTTCGCCTGCCCCGACGTCTCGCGGATCAGCTTGCCGTTGTCGGTGCTCTCCAGCACCGACAACTCCTCGGCGTCGCGCTCGAGGATGTCGGCCAGCCGGCGCATGTAACGGGCCCGGTCGAAGCCGGTGCACCGGCCCCACTCCCCCGCCATCGCGGCGGTTGCGGACTGGACAGCGAGGTCGACGTCGACCGCACCCGCGTCGGGGACGCTCGCCCAGGCCTGGCCGGTGAACGGGTTGACGGTCTCGAACCGGCGGCCGTCGGCCGCGTCGAGCCATAGGTCGCCGATCCGCATCTGGTAGCTGCGCACGGTCGCCACCTCCTCCGTTGATTCCGCTCGGGTGGTCGTCACAGGTACACCCCCTTGCGGACGTCCTGCACGATCCGGTCCACCGACGGCAGCACAGCGTCCTCGAGGCTGTCGGCCGAAGGCAGTGGGATATGCGGCGTGGTGATGCGGCGGATCGGCATGTCGAGGTCCCAGAAGCACTCGTCGGCCGCGATGGAGGCGATCTCGGCGCCCCACCCCAGCAGGCGCGGGTTCTCCTCGACAGTGAACAGCCGGCCGGTCCGCGAGATGGACGTGAGCAGGGTCTGGGTATCGAGCGGGACGAGCGAACGGACGTCGATCACCTCGACGTCGATGCCCTCGCGAGCGAGCTCCTCCGCGGCGTCGAGGGCCCGTCCCACCATGAGTCCGAGAGCCAGCACGGTGGCGTCCTTGCCTGGGCGGCGGATCGCGGCCCGGCCCAGTTCATCGACGATCTCGCCGTCGGGCACCTCGCCCTTGCTGGCGTACAGACCCTTGTGCTCGAAGAACAGCACCGGGTCGTCGCTGCGCACGGCGGCCGCCATGAGACCCACGACGTCGAGTGGGGTGGACGGTGTGACGACCTTGAGTCCCGGCACTGCCATCGCCCAGTTCTCGATCGACTGCGAGTGCTGCGCACCCATGCGCAGGCTGCCACCGTTGCCCGATTTGATCACCAATGGCATCTTCACCTGACCGTTGGTCATGTACCGCATCTTCGCGATCTCGTTGACGACGATGTCCCAGCACACGGCGAAGAAGTCGGCGAACATGATCTCGGCGATCGGGCGCAGACCGGTCATGGCTGCGCCCATCGCCGCGCCCAGGATCGCCTGCTCCGAGATCGGGGTGTCGACGACGCGCGTGCGGCCGAACTGGTCGTACAGCCCGGCCGTCGTCTTGAACACGCCACCCGCGCCGCCGATGTCCTCGCCGATGAGCATCACCCGCTCGTCGCGGGCCATCTCCTGGGCGATGCCGCGCGACACGGCCTCCCGGTAGCTCAGTTGCGCCATTGGGAACCTCCATCCGCCCACACGTCGGTGAAGGCGCTCTCGACGTCGGGCAAGCGCCCGTTCTTCGCTTCTTCGGTGGCCTCGTCGACGGTCCGTGCCACGTCCGCCCGGATGCCGTCCAACTCGCTCTCGGCGACGCCGAGCCGGGC
>JAVHVB010000293.1:0-5200 GCA_032160775.1 Pseudonocardiales bacterium
CGGCCGCTGTCGGCTCCGCACCCTGATGGATCACGCCGCCCGGTTGCGGGCGGGCGGGCGGGGCGTTGAGCAGGAACTGGATCGTGCCGGAGATGTTGAGATAGTCGCCCGGCGCGGCACGCTGCACCGACTTGCCGAGCAGGATCAGCGAACGGAAGGTGGGCAGCAGCTCGGCCCGCCGCGCCCGCAGAGCGTCGAGGGTGGGGCGCAGGTTGTCGAGATCGGCGAGCAGCGACTGCTGACTTCGGCGCAGCAGGCCGGAGACAACGCCGCCGAGGTCGTCGACGCGGGTGAGCAACTGTCGGATCCCCTGAGTGTCGTCGGCGAGCGTCTGGAGGGTGGACGGGAACAGGTCCAGCGCCTGCTCCACGACCCCGGTGCCGCGGTTGAGCGTCTCGGCGAGCTGCGCCATGCCGTCGAGCGTCCGGTCGATGTCCAGCTTGTGGTCGTCGAGGTCGGCGATCAGTTTGTGCAGGTTGATCAGCGCGCTGCGGGCATCCCCGGTGCGGCCCTTGAACGCGGTGTCCAGTTCGCCGGCGATGATCCGCAGCTTGCTCAGCCCGCCGCCGTTCAGCAGGGTCGAGACCGCGGAGAAGGTGTCCTCGATGCTCGGTGCGTCGCCCGTGTGGCGGACCGGGATCGTGTCGCCCTCGGCCAGCACGCCGTGGCGCACCGATCCTTCGGACGTGATGGAGATGAAGTCCTCGCCGAGCGGGGTGGTGAACCGGATCTGGAGGTGGGCGTCCTTGCCGAGCTTGAACTCCTTCTCCAGCTTCATCTTGACAGCGGCGAGGTAGTCCGCCGTGGAGATCGAATCGACCTCGCCGACCACCACGCCGCCGAGCTTGACCTTGGCGCCGAGCGTCAGGTTCTGCACGTCGCGGAACTGCGCCGTCACCTTGTAGGTAGGCCCGTGCGTCCCGGACGGCGCGGGCAGGTCCTCCAGCCCGAAGCCGCAGCCGGCCAGCAAAGCTGCCGCCAGCACGCCGGCCAGAACGCGCCCGAGGCGCCCGGTCATCATCGGGACCCCAGATAGTGCGTGAGGTCGAGGTCGGGCTGCTGGGGGGCGCCGGGCGGGCCGGAGCGACCCTGCAACAAACCCACCTCCGCGCCGCACGCGGTTTCCGTGGCGGTGGCGTTCGCCAGCCCGAGGTTCCACAGGATGATCGGCGCCAGCGAATCGGACACCTTGCCGCAGTAGGCCTTGATCAGGTCCGAGGCGCCCGACGTCGTGTCGATCCGACCCCACAGCGCGGCGCAGTTGTTCGGTGCCCCGTCCGCACTCAGGCACGGGGCGTTCGGGTCGATCGCGCGGTTGAAGTTCTGGAAGCCGAGCGGTGCGGTGTCGAAGGTCTGGATCAGCGCGTGCTGCTCGGCCAGCACCGCAGCGATGGTCGTGTCGAGGTTGTGCACCGACGACCCGATGTGTCCCCGGTTGCGACGCAGGAAGGTGACGACCTCGGCCAGTGCTCGCTGAAGGTTCGAGATCGCGGCCGAGATGGTCGCGCGCTCGTCGGCGAGCTGGCCGGTCGCCGATGCCAGGTCGCCGTACAGGGTGTTGATCGCGTCGTCGTGCGACGCAAGGCGCCCGGTGAGCTGGTCGAGCCCGCGGACGAGGTTGGCGAGGTCCTCGGGGTGCGCGGTCAGCGCCGGCAGGGCGGCGGCGACCCGGTCGATGACCTGATGCAGGTACTTGCCGTTGCCGTTCGCGAGCCCGGCCAGCGAGTGCAGCAGGCCGGACAGCTCGCCGTGCGCGTTGGCGCCCTCCGGGCCGAGGGCCGTGGAGAGGTTGTCGAGGCTCGCATAGATCGAGTCGAGCTCGAGCGGGACGACGGTGTCGGTCAGGTCGATGACGGCCCCGTCGGCCATCGTCGGGCCACCGGTATAGGGCGGGGTCAGCTCGACGAAGCGGTCGCTCACCGGGTTCGGCGCCATCAGCACGGCCTTGGCGTCGGCCGGCACCTTGACGTCGGTGGGCAGCGTCAGCACGACCTCGACGTAGTGCGGCTTCGGGGTGAGCGATTCGACCGTCCCCTTCTGCACGCCGAGGACGTCCACCGTGTTGCCGGAGTAAAGGCCCGGCGTGGCGGCGAACCGGGCGGTGATCTTGTACGTCTCCTGGTGGATGAAGCCGCGGTAGACGAGGAACCCGCCCACGAGCGCGACGACGAGCGCGCCGGCGACGGCAGCGACGAGCTTGGTCCGGCGGTTCACCGGCCGCACGGTTTCTTCTGCGCGGCCGGGTCCGTGCCGCAGTTCTTGATCTGGTTGTCCGGCACCACGACCGAGGGCGTCAACAGATCCAGCCACGGACCGGCGCCGGTCACGTTCGTGATGTTGACGCCGAACTGGCCGAGATAGACGACCGCGCGCTGCAATTGGCCCTTCTCGCGCGCGAGCAGTCGGCTGACCGTGTCGAGGCTGTCGAAGAAGGTGTCCAGCTGGGCGCCGTTGCGCTGCATGAGCACGCGCAGCTGCGTCCCGAGCCGGGCAGTGTCCTTGAGCAACGAGCTGACGACGGCCTGGCGCTGGACGACGAGATGCAGGAACTCCTGGCCCTGGAGGAGCAGTCCGACCAGCGCGCCGGAATTCCGGTCCAGCGTGTGCACGATCGAGTTCGCCGCGGACAGCACGTCGCTCACCTGCTGCTGTTTGCTCGCCAGGGTGCCCGACACCTCGGCCAGACCGCGCAGCGCGGCACGCGCGTCGGCCGGCGCGACTCCGGCGATCGTGCTCGCGAGCGTGCGCAGCGACGTGCGCAGCGTCGGCAGGTTCGTCTGCTCGGAGAACTCGCCGAACGCGTTCAGCGCCCCGAGCAGCGAATAAGGCACGACGGTGCGCTCGACCGGGATGGTCGCGCCCCCGGCGAGGGTGCCCGGCCCCTCGGACTCCACCTGCATGAACAGGTTGCCCAGCACCGTCGCGACCTCGATCGTCGCCCGGCTCTGCCCGCCGAGCTCGATGTCGGCCGTGAGGTCGAACCTGACGTGCACGTGGTCGCCCTGCACCTCGACCGAGTCGACAGAGCCGACGCTGATCCCCTCGACCCGGACGTCGTCCCCGCTCTTCAGCCCGTCCGCGTTCGCGAAGTCGGCGTAGTAGGTCGTCGTCGGGTGGATGAAGGGCAGGCTGCCCAGATTCATCGCGAGCAGGACGACGGCGGCGGCGAGCAGCGTGCCCCAGATGGCGACGGAGACCTGGTTCCGCTCCCGGATCGGCTTCATTCGGCGTCTCCGCACAATCGCGGAGCGCTCGTTGCGGAGCGATTTGGCTGGGTGAACTTCATGAACACACGCCTGTGTGCACGGGAGCGCCGCCGACGCGGCCGTTCGGCAGCTTGAGCGGCACGTCGAGCTGGTGACCGCCGATACCGGGGATGTGCCCGAGCAGGCCGAGCGAGCCGAGCACCTGGTCCAGGGTGACGTTCACCTTCCCGTAGGTCTTCACGTAGACGTTGCAGGCGTAGATGTTGATCCAGTTGCCGTTCTGCGAGATGCGCGAGAACGTCTCGAACGCCGATGCGAAGCCGGTGATCAGCCCGGCGACGGTGTCGGTGTTGCCGGCCAGCAGCTTGGTCAGCGATGCGGCGTCGGCGATGTCGGGCGCGAGGCTGTGCCCGTTGAGATTCTGGAACAACCGGCCCACCGAGCCGATGAGCCGGTCGACGCCGTCGAGTGAGCCGAGGATCGCCGAGCCCTCCTCGTGCAGCTCCGAGGTCAGCCCGTGCAGGCTGGTGACCACGTTCGCGAGCTGATCGTCGTGTCGCGACACCGTCGTCAGCAGCTTGTCCAGGCCGTCGACGACGGTGCGGAACGTCTGGTCCCGGTTGGCCAGATTGCCGGTGAGGTCGGCGGTCCGCACGATCAGGTCCTCGATCCGCGAGGTCTGCCCCTGCAGGACGGCGATGATGTCCTGCGAGATCCGGTTGACCTGATCCGGCGTCAGCGCGCTGAACAGCGGGCGGAACCCGTTGAACAGATCGGTGAGTGACAGCGCCGGCGCGGTCCGACCCGGCGGAATGGTCGTGCCCGGCGGGAGCACCTTTCCACCCGGCTTGCTCTGGGTCAGCGCGAGGTAGCGCTGGCCGAGCAGGTTGGCGTAGCGCACAACCGCCCAGGTGTTGCTGGTGACCTGCTGGTTCCGGTTCGCCGTGAACGTCACCTTGGCGTGCTGGGCGTCCACGAGATCGACACCGGTCACCTTGCCCACGGCGACGCCGGCAACCTTCACCGAGTTGCCCGTCCGCAGCCCGGAGACCCCGTCCGGGTTGCTGAACATTGCCGCGTACTCGTCCGTCTTCCCGGTGTGCGGCCCGGTCAGCGTGTTCAGCTCCATCAGCGCGAACACGCCGGCCACGATCAGGAAGGCGATCAACCGGACCAGCGGGCGCCAATTCATTCCGGGGCCCCTGCGGAATCGAGGAGCGTTCTTTGCGGAGCGATTTCGTGGGGTCTCATCGCGCCGCCTGGAGGAGCGTGGGGACGCCGCGCAGCAGCGGGCCGAGCAGGACGTCCACGATGCCGGCCGGCAGCTCGCTCACCGGCAGGTGGGTGATCGCACTCGCCGCCGAACGCACCGCGCGCGATTCCCGTGCGCTGCCGACCGACGAACTCGTGCCGCCGAAGTTGTGTCCGGTCTGCATCACCTGTACGTGGCTACTGCGCGCCGCGGAGGTGCAGTTCGGCCCGCTCGCACCCTCGTAGCGCGGGCAGTCGGCGTTGGTGTACTCGGGCGGGTTCACGATCGCGTGGAACACGTCGCCCTTCTGCCCGGCGGCCGCGGGGAACAGCTTGGTGAAGTCGGCGCCGGTGAGCAGCAGGTTCGCCTTGAGGAACGGCCCGCTCGCCAGCGTCTGGTTGAACGTGTCGGCGAAGACCCGGAAGCCCAGCAACGTATCGGCCAGCGCACCGGGATGGGCGGCCAGCGCGGCGGACACCGGCACCTCGTTGGTGATCACCGTGACCGCGTTGTCGACGACCTTCCGGTTGAGCAGTGTGCGGGTGTTGTCGACGGCGGTCGGCGCGACGTCGAGCAGCGCGTGCACGACCTGCTTGTCGGCGAGGATCCCGCGCGAGATGACCAGCGTGTTGGCCAGCGAGTCGAGCAGGTCCGGGGCGTTGCGCGCCAGATGCTCGGTGACGTCGGCCAGGCTGGAGATGACGTCGTCGAGCTTCGGCAGGTGCGGCGCCAGCCGGGCGAG
>JAVHVB010000294.1:0-3384 GCA_032160775.1 Pseudonocardiales bacterium
CGGACGAGTTGGACGAACGATTCGGCACGCACCCGCCACGACGCGCCTGCTGCGTGCGCCAGGCCCTCGTGCTGCAGCCGCGCGAGTTCGGCCGGATCGTTCAATACCTTGATCGTCGCAGCCGTGACCGCCGCCTGATCGTCCGGGTCGACGAGCAGGGCCGCGCCGCCGGACGCCTGGGGGATGCCGCCGCGCGGCGACGCGATCACCGCGCAGCCACTTGCCATTGCCTCGAGCACGACCAGACCGAACGGTTCTTGCGACAGCGAGAGCACGTAGGCCAGGTCGTGCTCGCGGAACAGCGCAGCGATGCGGTTGCGGGGCACCAGTCCGGCGTAGGTGCCGCCGATCGCCTCCAGCGAAGCGAACAGCTCCTGCTCGTAGGGCGACGGCTCCTCCGCGCCGTACCACCACCGGGCTCCGGCGAGCGTTGTGTCGAAATGGCAGCCCGCGTCGCGCGCCTCCGCCAGCGCAGCCAGCGCGACGTGAAATCCCTTGTTCGGATCCAGCCGCCCGACGAGAAGCACCCGCGGCACCTCGTGCGGTTCCCGGCCGTCCGGCTGGAAGACGTCGAGGTTGACGCCGTTCAGGATCGTGTGCGCCTTTGCTGCGGCAACCCCGCCCGCGATCGCGTGGTCGCGGATGTAGTCGCTCGTCGCGACGACCGCGTCCGGCGCGGCCAGATCGGTCTGGCGGTGCTGGGGCAGCTCGTTCTGCAGCCAGACGACGACCTTCGCTTCGGGCAGCGCGCGCCGCAACACAGGCGTCGCCGCGAAGTCGTTGAACACCACGACGACATCCGGTGTCGGGCGTACCTCGCGCAGCGCCGAGCGCACCCGCCGCAGGTACTGCGGGTAGGCGGGGTAGGGCCGCCGCTGCACCTTCCGCGAGAGTCGGTCGAGCGCGCGCCGGGGCTTGCGCGGCCGAGGCATCGGACCTAGGTCGATGACCCGGCCCGCGGTGTGCACCATGTGGCGATCGGTATAGGTCAGCACGTGTACCCGATGGCCCGTCGCCTCGAGGGCGGCCGCCAGCTCGGCGATGATCGTCGAGATCGCCCCGCCGGCCACCGGTGAGTAGTACTCGACCGGCATGTTCACGAAGCAGATCTTCATTCGACCCGCTCCGCCGGCTCACCCAGCGCGCGAAGCTGCCGGTAGGTGCGCGTCCAGGTCAGCTCCTCCGCACGTGCCCGCGCACGGCGGCCCCACTCGGTGCGGGCAGTGGCGTCGGTGACGAGGGTCTCGAGCAGTCGAGCCAGCTCGGTCACGTCATCGCGTTCGAACAGCTGTCCGCCGTCGCCGACGACTTCCGGGGTGCCGCCGGTGCGGGTCGCGACCACGGCGTTACCGGCAGCCATGCCCTCCAGCGTGGTCAGACCGAACGGTTCGTCCCATCGACTCGGTACGACGTGGATAGACGACTGCTGCAACCAACGCGGCAGCTCGCTGCGGCCGATGTGCCCAGGTCGCTCGACCGCGACCCCACGCGCGCCAAGCGCGTCGGCGAGCGCCGAGAGCTTGCGCTGGTAGTCGTCCTCCTCGAATCGGTCCCAGTGATTGCTGCCGACGATCTGCACGGCGAAGTCCGTCCTCCGCTCGGCGAGCTGGAGCGCGGCCGTGAGAACGACGTCCGGCGCCTTCTCGATGCCGGTTCGCCCGACGAAGCCGATCACCGGCGCCCCGGTGCGCTCGGCGGGCGGCTCGATGATGTCTGAGGCAACGCCGGAGTACACCGTCGCCACCCGATCGCGAGGCAGCCGGTAGTGCTCGGCGATCCAGTCGGCGGTGAAGTCGCTGACCGCCGCAAACTGGTCGACCGCGTCACCGACCCGGGTGCGGAACGGCTCGCGGGCCGGCAACTGGTTCTGGAACAGCAGCATGATCCTCGCGTGCGGCAGCGCCCGGCGCAGGCACACGGCGACCTCGGGGTCGTTCTGCAGCAATACCGTCGGCCGCTCCCCGGCGATCTCGCGCACCGTGCGAGCGACGCGGCCGGCCCAGGCGCGCTGGCCTAGCTTGGGCAGCCCGATGGCCTTGCGCTGGACGCGGGTCAGCTGCTCGCCCAACCACCCGGCCGGTCGGCGTGGGTAGTCGAGCAGTCGCACGCTCGGCCAGTCGAAGGCCGGCACGGTGTCCTTGCGCGAGATGACCCACGGCTGCTCGCCCAGGCCGCGCGCCGCTTGGCAGCACTCGAAGATGTAGGTGGCCAGCGCGCCGCTCTGGGTCGGCGTGAACGTCTCGTCGGTGTAATTGACGAAGACGAACGGCACGTTCACATCTAACGTCATCAGCGCTCGACGCTGGCGACTCCCCTTCTATGACAGGCTTGGCCGCGTGGATTTCGACGACCTCGACGCGGTTCCCGGTTGGTTCGACCACGCCGACATCGAGTTGTTCCGATGGTTTCTCCAGACACAGCAGGCGGCCGGTATCTCGGGAGATGTGGCCGAACTCGGCGCTTACCTCGGCAAGAGCGCGGTATGGATCGGATCTCACCTCGGGCAGGGCGAGACCTTCACGGTCATCGATCTCTTCGGTGAATCCGCGGCGGACGCCGCGAATCAGTCGGAGAACCGGACCCAGTACGAGGACCTCAGCCGTGCCGCGTTCGAGCGGAACTACCTTCGTTTTCACCGCGACCTGCCAGTCGTCGTGACAGCGCCCAGTCAATCGATCGTCGACCACGCGGCACACGGCACGCACCGGTTCGTGCACGTCGACGCATCGCACCTGTACGAGCACGTCCGGGACGACATTCGAGCGGCGCGGACGTTGCTCGCGCCGGACGGCGTCGTCGCTTTGGACGACGTGCGCTCCCCGCACACGCCCGGCGTCTGGGCAGCTGCATGGGAGGCCGTCCTGACAAGCGAGCTGCGGCCGATCGTCGTCAGCGAGCTGAAGATGTACGCGACGTGGGGTGACGCGGAAGCGTGGCGGCAGCGGCTTCGGGACGGTTGCCCCGGTTCGGTCAACCTCGAGGAACAGCTCGTCCTGGGTGAGCCCTTGCTGCGCGTATGGAACAAGTCGCGTCCTCCGAACCACCCCTACGTCAACGCGCTGACCCCGCCCGCTGCCATGCGCCAGGCGCTGCGGCTGAGGGCGAAGATCAACGCCGGTAGACGTCGGCGTGCTCGCGAGCGCACCGGTCCCACGTGAAGGACTTTGCGCGCGCCCGACCGCGTGCGGTGAGGTCCGCGCGCCGATCCGGCTGAGCGAGCAACGTCGACACCGCCTCGGCGAGTCCGTCGGCGGTGGGCTCGGCAAGTAGCGCGGCGTCGCCGCAGATCTCCGGCAGCGAGGCGGCCCTTGCCGCGACGACGGCGGTGCCTCGCGCCATCGCCTCGAGCGCCGGAAAGCCGAAGCCCTCGTACGTGGACGGCAC
>JAVHVB010000295.1:0-8465 GCA_032160775.1 Pseudonocardiales bacterium
CGAGCGCGGCGAGCAGCGCCCGGGTGTGCTCGTCGGCGCTGCGGCACTCGACGGCGAGCGCTCCCTGAGCCGGCGCGGGCAACACCTGGATCGGGTCGAGCACCTCGGTCACCTCGCCGTCGCGGCCGAGCCGGCGCAGGCCGGCGAGCGCGAGGACGACGGCGTCGAGGTCGCCGGCGCCGACGCGGCCGAGCCGGGTGTCGACGTTGCCGCGCACCGGGACGATCTCCAGGCCGAGGCCGAGCGCGCGCAGCTGGGCGGCGCGGCGCGGCGAGCCGGTACCGATCCGCGAGCCGGGGGGCAGCTCGCCGAGGGTCAGCCCGTCGCGCGCGACGAGCGCGTCCCGTGGGTCGGCCCGCAGCGGCACCGCCGCGATCGCGATGCCGTCGGCCGGCGCGGTCGGCAGATCCTTGTAGGAGTGCACGGCGACGTCGATCTGTTGCTCGACCAGCGCGGTGCGCAGCGCAGAAACGAACACACCCGTCCCGCCGAGTTCGGCGACCGCGGCGGCTGAGCGGTCGCCCTCGGTCACGATCGGGACGATCTCCACGGGCACGTCGAGCGCGGCCACGACGGAGCCCGTCTGGGTGCGGGCGAGCGCGCTGGCCCGGGTGCCGACGCGCAGCACGCGAGTAGTAGTCATCGCACGACACCGCCTTCGGGCGGCGGCTGGCGCACGGCGGTGACCGACTCGGGGGCAGCCGGGTCGAGGTCGAACAACTCGCGCAGCGCCGCTGCGTACTGACCGCCGCCGGGTGTCGAGGCCAGCTCCTTCACCCGGACGGTCGGCGCGTGCAGCATCTTCTCGACCGCGCGGCGCACCGCGTCGAAGACCTCGCGGCGGGCGGCCGGGTCGAGCCCGGGCAGCCGGCCGTCCAGCCGGACCAGTTCTGCGTCGATCACCTGGTTGGCGCGGGCGCGCAGCGCGGTGACCGTCGGGGCGACCGCGAGGCGCTGCTGCTCGGCGAGATGATCGCGCAACTCCTCGGCGACGATCCCCCCGGCTGCCGTGACCTCGTCGTCGCTCACCATCGCGCCGCCGGCGCGCAGCGCTTCGAGGTCGATGTAGGTGATACCAGGCAGCACCGCGACTGCCGGGTCGACGTCGCGCGGCAACGCGATGTCGAGGATCACCAGCGGACGGCCGGGCCGGGGCGTCACCAGATCTGCGTCGACGACCAGTCCGGTCGAGCCGGTCGAGGAGATCAGGATGTCGGCGCTGCCGATCTCCTCCTGGAGTTCGGTCAGCGGCACCGCCCGGCCCTCGATCCCGGCCGCCAGCCGGGCCGCGCGCTCGGGCGAGCGGTTGGCGATGACGATGTCGGTGAGGCCGCGGCGGCGCAGGGTGGCGCCGGCCAGCGCGCCCATCGACCCGGCGCCGATGATCAGTGCCCGGCGGTCGGTCAGCGACCCGAGCACCTCGGTGGCGTGGTCGAGCGCGACCGAGACGATCGACGCGCCGGCGCGGTCGATACCGGTCTCGGAGTGCACCCGCTTGCCGACCCGCAACGCCGTCTGCGACAGGTCGTGCAGGACGCTGCCCACCGAGCCCAGCTCGGTGCCGAGCGCGTACGCGGCGCGCAGCTGGCCGAGGATCTGCGACTCGCCGATGACCATCGAATCGAGCCCGGACGCGACCGTGAAGATGTGCTCGGCAGCCGCCTCGGCGAAGTGGACGTAGAGGTGGTCGGAGAGATCCGACACCGGCAGCCCGGCGTGCCGGGCGAGGACCGTGGTGATCTCGGCGACCGCCGGGTGGAAGCGGGCGGCGTCGGCGTACACCTCCACTCGGTTGCAGGTGGAGAGCAGCAGCACCTCGCTCAACGTCTCGGCGCGGTGCAGTTCGTCCAACGTCTTGCGCACGTCGTCGCCGGCCACCGCGGCGCGCTCGAGGACCGACACCGGCGCCGTCCGGTGCGACAACCCCACGACCAGGACACTCATCGGACCGTCGCCACCCGAGAAACTGGGCCCGCGATGCGGCAGTGAGCAGGCGACCCGACATCTTGGCCCGCGAAGCGGGGGTGAGCAGGCGACCCGACATCTTGGCCCGCGAAGCGGGGGTGAGCGTTCACTCCGGTTCTCATCGGTGGGCCTCCGCGAGGGCTTTGCGCGTCTCGTGGAAGGACAGGATCTGCAGCTCGGCGGCGAGATCGACCTTGCGCAGGTGCACATGCGCCGGCACGTTCAGCACGACGGGAGCGAAGTTGAGGATGCTGCTGACCCCGGCGCTCACCAGCCGGTCGCAGACGTCCTGCGCGGCCGAGGCCGGCACGGCGAGCACGCCGATGGCGATGGCGTTCTCGGCCACGACCGCGGCGAGGTCGGCGATGTCGCGCACGACGAGCCCGCGGAGCTGCGCGCCGATGCGCGCCGGGTCGGCGTCGAGCAGCGCGGCGATCCGGAACCCGCGGGTAGCGAACCCGGCGTAGCCGGCCAGCGCCTGGCCGAGGTTGCCGACGCCGATCAGCGCCACCGACCGGTGCACGGTGAGCCCGAGGGTGCGCGAGATCTGGTCGGTCAGCGTGCTCACGTCGTAGCCGACCCCGCGGATGCCGTACGAACCGAGGTAGGAGAGGTCCTTGCGCAGCTTGGCCGAATTGACGCCGGCGGCAGCAGCCAGCTCCTCGGACGACACGGTGACGACCCCGCGGTCCGCGATGCTGCCGAGCACCCGCAGATACGTGGCGAGCCGAGCGACCGTCGCGTCTGGGACACGGCTGTCGCGGCCATCGCGCGAAGTGGTCATCGGCACCTCATGGCCGGCCCGCGGCATCGGGAGACCCGATGACCAGAGGCCTGGCCGGTGTGGTAGAAGCGGTTTGGAACGCTTCCGAACGGTACGCGGCTCGTGAAAGTTTTCCCAAATCGCGAAGGCCTGTGCTAAGGCTTTGCGACGGCCTCGCGCAGCCGAACCTCATCGACCCGGAAGTGGCCGAACTCGCGGCCGTCGAGCACGATCACCGGCACCTTGTCCGCATACGCGCGTTTGAGCTCCGGCGTGCCGTCCACGTCCAGCTCGCGGTAGCCGAAGCCCAGCTCGCGGGACAGCGTGCGCAACTGCTCCTCGGCCGTCTCGCACAGATGGCAGCCCACCCTGGTGATCAGCGTGACGACGTGCTCAGCCACCAGCGTTCCGCTCGAGCTGCCACTTCATGATCTTGCCCGTCACCGTGTGCGGCAGCGTCGCGACGACCTCGATCGCGCTCGGCAGCTTGAACCGGGCCAGCGAACGTGCGGCGGACGTGCGCAACTGCTCCGGGTCGAGCAGGTGCCCGGCCGCGGCGACCACGTAGGCGTGCACCGCCTCGCCGGTCCGCTCGTCCGGAACCCCGACCACGGCCACCTCGGCGACCCCCGGCTCCGCGGCCAGCACCGCCTCGACCTCGGCCGGGTAGACGTTGAACCCGTTGACGATGACCAGATCGGTGCTGCGGCCGACCAGATGCAGCCGGCCGGCCGAATCGGCGTACGCGAGATCGCCTGTGCCGTACCAGCCGTCCTCGTCCGGTCCGCCCGCGCCGTCGGGCCAGTAGCCGGAAAAGAGGTTGCCGCCGCGCAGGAACAACCGGCCCGGGTCGCACTCGTCCACCTCGTCGCCGTCAGCGTCGCGCAGCTGAACCTCGACGCCCGGCAGCGGCACCCCGACGGAGCCGGCCAGCGGCTGGTCCCGCCCGGGCCCGAGGGCATTGATGGCCACGACGGGCGCCGCCTCGGTGAGGCCGTACCCGTCATAGAGCGGGATACCCGCCTCGGCGAAACCCTCGACGACGGCGCGGGCCAGGGTCGCCGAGCCGGACATCGCGAACCGGACCGAGGCGAACCCGCCCGCCATCGCCGGATGGGCGAGCCACGCGGCGTACTGGCCGGGGACGCCGAGCACCGCGGTGACGTGCTCGGCCGCCATCGCCGCCAAGGTCGCGCCGGGCTCGAACCGATCGGCGAGGACGAGCGTGGCGCCGACGCGCAACGCCATCCCCAGGCCGGCGTTCAGCCCGAAGATGTGGGTCAGCGGCAGCGGGACGAATACGACGTCCGACTGCGTCACGAGCGGCGGGTCGACCGCGGCGAGCTGGTCGAGATTGGCCAGCAGCGCCCGCGCGGAGAGCATCGCGCCACGGGACCGCCCGCTGGTGCCGCTCGTGTACATCAGCGCGGCCAACTCCTCGCCGCCGCGGTCGCGGCGTGGGTCCGTTCCGTCCGGGGCCGCGGCCAGCAGCGCGGCGGCCGAGGACTCGTCGAACAGCCGCGCGGCGCCGGAATCGCTGACCAGCCAGTCGACCTCGGGCGCGGTGTAGGACGGGTTGACCGGCACCGCGACCATCCCGGCGCGCAGCGTGCCGAGGAACAGCACCGCGAAGTCGGCACCGGTGCCCAGCTGCAGCGCCACCCGGTCGCCCGCCGACAGGCCGGCGTCCAGGAGCGCGAGCGCGGCGGCGCTGACCCGTCGATCGAAGTCCGCAAAGCTGTACCGGCTGCCGCCGTCGACGAGGGCCAACCGCTCCGGTTCGGCCCGGGCGGCGCGGCGCAGCAAATCGGACGGACCGAGCGCCGTCGAATGGGTCACGTTCTGCACCTTAGGCATCTCTGACCACAACCGCTGCGCCCGGTCTTGATCAGTCAATCAGGGTCCAAAGGACCATTGCTACCCGGCGGTATACCTGCAAACCTGTGCGCGGAGATCCTTCTAAACCGGGGGGCATAGCCGGGCGAAAGCGTCCATTTCGCTCCAGTCTGCTGTCCGTCTCGCCCGTCCAGAGGGGTATCCACGCACAGTAATGGCCGGTTACTCTTAGCGCAGTCTTCACACGCGACTGGCCAGTCGCGCGTTAACGCTGTTCTCGAAAGGTACGTCGCGATATGGCAGGGCAGTCGGAGCCACGCCAGGGGAACTCGTTCCCCGGCGCGGGCCTGCGTGCCCTTGCCGAGCTTGTCAACGACGCGCTGGCCGCAATGGGTACGCGGCCCGCCTTCGTCGGTCCGATGCTGGTCCAGCAGTCGGCGATCGAGTCAGCGCCGGCGGTGCCGCGCAAGGCCACCAGCGGCCGCAGCCGGGCGCGGAACCTGCACCCCGTCGAGCCCAGCAGCCAGCCGCCGGAGCCGGAGGCCGCCGCCGACGAGGTTCCCGAAATGGACGAGGGGCACGTCGAGACCTGGCAGTACGTCCGGCTGGCCCAGGACGGCGACGGCGAGGCGTTCGGCAAGCTTTACGACCGCTACGTCGACATGGTCTTCCGGTTCATCTACTTCCGGGTGAACGACCGGGCCCTCGCCGAGGACTTCACCAGCGAGACGTTCCTGCGCGCCCTGCGCCGCATCAGCTCGATCAGCTACCAGGGCCGCGACATCGGCGCGTGGTTCATCACGATCGCCCGCAATATCGTCCTGGACCACCTGAAGTCCGCCCGGCACCGTCTGGAGCTGACCACCGCCGACACCCTCGAGGGCAAGGAGCAGGTGGCCAGCACCGAGGAAGCCGTGCTGGACCTGCTCCAATCCGAGCGGCTCATGCAGGCGGTCGCGCAGCTCGGCGACGAACAGCGCGAATGCGTGATGCTCCGTTTCGTCCACGGCCTGTCGGTGAGCGAGACGGCCAAGGTGATGAACAAGAACGACGGCGCGATCAAGGCGCTCCAGCACCGTGCGGTCCGCAAGCTGGCCGACCTGGTCGGCGGCGAGCTGCGGTGACGAAACGGGGCGAAAAGGACCGTAACGACGAGGCGTCGGCGTCGTTTAACAACATGTATCTAACAGCAGCACTTGGTTGGGCGCCGGTTCCGCCAGCGTTTACAGGGGATGAGCGAGATGTCTGAGCATCGCGTGCCGATGCTGGGCAACTCGTGGCGGCGCTACGAGGATCCGGCGCGGTCACGGGACCCGCGGGTTCGCGCGCTCGTCGGTGCTCTCGCTACCCTGCCCGCCCCCGAGCCGAGCGCCGCGTTCCGCGCCGAACTGCGTGCGCAGCTGGTCGCAATCGCGCCGCGGATCATCGCCGAGAGCGCCGACGTCTCCGTCGCGCCGCGCATCGACAACCCGCCGGTTGCCAAGACCGTGTCTGTCGGCCGGCCGAAGCACGCCGACGGGGCCCTCGCCCGGTTGCGCGGCATCTCGTTCGGCCGCCCGCTGGCCATCGCCACGTCCGTCCTCACCGCCTTTGTAGTACTCCTCGGCGGCGCGGTATGGATGAGCCAGAAGGCGCTGCCCGGCGACACGCTCTATGGCCTCAAGCGGGCCAGCGAGAGTTTCCAGCTCTGGATGGACGGCGGCGACCGCACCGCGAAGGCCACGGACCTGCTGAAGTACGCCGGCAAGCGGGTGGACGAGGCGCACGGCCTGGCCTCCCGCGCATCGGCGACGGCGCTCGGCGGTGGCGTGCACGCCGGCACCATCGACTCGCACACCGCGGACCTGATCTCCTCGACGCTCAGCACAGCCGACTCCGACGTGCGCAACGCGACCGCCCTGCTGACCAAGGAAGCGGTCGCGAGCAGGTCGAGCAGCCCGCTCAAGATCCTCACCGACTGGGTGCCCGGCCAGCTCGCCCGGCTGAACTCACTGGCCGCAGCGTTCCCGGCCGGCTCGCTGCGGCACCAGGCGCAGTCGTCGGCCTGGCTGGTCAGCGCCGCCGGGAACCGGGCCAAGGCACTTGCGCCGGTCGTGGTCACGGGCTGCGCACCGGCCTCCAGCGATGCGCTCGGCCCGGACCCGCTGGGCGGTTGCGCAACGCCGACCACGTCGCCCACGACGAACACGGTCACGCCGAGCAACAAGCCGAACCACCCGGGCCGCACCGACGTCGGCACGGACAGCGGACCGGGCGCCAACCCGGTGACCTCGGGCGGTTCGAACGACCCCGACCCGCAGAGCAGCGGATCGTCCGGCCCGACGAAGACGCCGATCCACCTGCCGCCGATCACGCTGCCGACGCTGCCCACGCCGACGCTGCCGGTCGGCTCGTGCGGGATCCACCTGACCGTCGGCCCGATCCCGATCAACCTCGGCTCCTGCCCCACCAACTGATTCCGGCCTGACGGCCACGGCGAGCCGCCGGCGACGGGACCCGGCATCTCCGCACGCGGATACGCTGGATCGCGTGAGTGCAGAAGCAGGCGAAGCAGCCGGGGCCGCTGAAGCCGCTGAAGCCGCTGAAGCCCTCGCCGAACGCCCGCCGAACGTGGCAGCCGACCCGACTGCGGCGGCGTTCTTCGACGTCGACAACACGATGCTCGTCGGCGCGTCGATCTTTCACTTCGCGAAGGGCCTCGCCGCGCGCGACTTCTTCTCCTGGCGCGACCTCGCCCGCTTCACCTCCCAGCAGCTGCGCCTGCGGCTGAGCGGTGAGAACTCGCAGCACATGCACAGCTCGCGGGACTCCGCACTCGCCTTCGTCGCCGGGAAGAAGGTTGCCGAGATCGTGGGGCTCGGCGAGGAGATCTACGACGAGGAAATGGCCGACCGGGTCTGGCCGGGCACCTTGGCGCTCGCCCGGCTGCACCTCGACACCGGCCAGCGGGTCTGGCTGGTCACCGCGACGCCGGTCGAGCTCGCGACGATCATCGCCCGCCGGCTCGAGCTCACCGGCGCCCTCGGTACCGTCGCCGAGTCCGAGGACGGCGTCTACACCGGCCGGCTCGTCGGCGACGTGCTGCACGGCGAGGCGAAGGCGGCCGCCGTCCAGGCACTCGCCGACCGGGAGGGGCTCGATCTCACCCGCTGCTCGGCGTACTCGGACTCGATCAACGATCTGCCGATGCTCTCGCTCGTCGGCCGGGCGGTGGCGGTGAACCCGGACTCCGCGCTGCGCGCCGAGGCCAAGCGCCGCGGCTGGGAGATCCGTGACTTCCGTAGCGGCCGCAAGGCGGCCAGGATCGGCATCCCGGCGGCGGTGGGTCTCGGCGCCGTGGCCGGCGGAGTGGCTGCGGGCATTGCCGCGCGCCGCAAGGGGCGACGGATGACACCGGTCACGCTCGCCGCGGTGCGGCTACCGCGCTACCGCCACACCGATCGGCGCTGGACGAGCAGGCGGTAGAGCGTGCTCTGAATGGTCTCGCGCACCCGGTCGGCGAGATCGAACACGACCGCCTCGTCGTCCGCGGCGGCCCGGTCGAGGTCCTCGGTGTGGATCGGGGCGCCGAACTCGATGTACCACTTGCTGGGTAGCGGGATGAGCCCGAGCGGACCGAGCCACGGGAAGGTCGGCGTCAGCGGGAAGTACGGCAGGTTCAGCAACCGGGCGGCGAGCTTCGACCTGCCGAGGACGGGGTGGATCTCCTCGGACCCGACGATGGCCACCGGGATGATCGGCACCCCGGATCTGATCGCCGCGGAGACGAACCCACCGCGGCCGAAGCGCTGCAGCTTGTACCGCTCGCGGTAGGGCTTGCCGATGCCCTTGAACCCCTCGGGCCAGGTGCCCACCAGCTCACCGGCACGCAGCAGTCGCTCGGCGTCGGCGGCACACGCCA
>JAVHVB010000296.1:0-6437 GCA_032160775.1 Pseudonocardiales bacterium
TTGCGATGGCGATGCGCTCGAGCGCGATGTCGTGCGGCGTCGTCACCGACCAGTCGGCATTGACCGTGACCGGGTGCGAGTGCGTGGTCCGGCCGGTGCGCGTGGTCCGGCAACCGACGATGATCTCCAGCGAGCCCGACGGGGACGGTGGCAGCTCGGGGAGCAGGAACGGGTCGGGCACGACACCTCGAGATCTAGAACGCTCGTTCGAAGTGCGAAGTGATATCAGCGCGCTCCGGCGCGCCGCAATCCATCACGGCGTGTCGTGGCAGGACCCTGCCGAGCGATCCGGGGGAACCGTCTCTACGTCAGGTCAAGAGTGCGAGAGACGCGCGGCGAGGTAGGGCGCGGTGACGCTCGCCTTGGCCCGCGCGACCTTGGCGGGCGGCCCCGTGGCGATGACCCGGCCACCGGCGTCCCCACCTCCGGGTCCGAGGTCGATCACCCAGTCGGCGCTCGCGATCACGTCGAGATCGTGCTCGACCAGCACGACGGTGTTCCCGGCGTCGACCAACCGGTGCAGCTGGCGCAGCAGCAGCGCGATGTCGGACGGATGCAAGCCCGAGGTCGGCTCGTCGAGCAGATACAGCGCGTGGCCCCGACGCGCGCGCTGCAACTCGGTCGCGAGCTTGATCCGCTGCGCCTCACCGCCGCTCAGCTCGGTCGCCGGCTGGCCGAGCCGCAGATAACCCAGGCCCACGTCGCGCAAGGTGTCCAGACTGCGCGCCGCAGCGGGAACATCGGCCAGAAAGGTCGCGGCGTCGTCCACAGTCATCGCCAGGACGCCGGCGATGGTTTCCCCGCGGTAGGTCACCTCCAGCGTCTCGGCGTTGTACCGGGCACCGTGACAGGTCGGGCACGGCCCGTAGCTGCCCGGAAGGAACAGCAACTCGACGGCGACGAAACCTTCGCCCTGGCAGGTCTCGCACCGGCCCTCGGGCACGTTGAAGGAGAACCGGCCGGCCGGGTACCCGCGTTCCCGGGCCTGCTCGGTCGCCGCGTACAGCTTGCGCACCGCATCGAACATCCCGGTATAGGTCGCCAGGTTCGACCGCGGAGTGCGGCCGATGGGCCGCTGATCGACGCGGACCAGCCGATCGAAGGACTCCAGACCCGACGCGTCCTGCACGTCGACCTCGAGCTCAGCGTCGTCCAACTCGTCGTCCGCACCGACACCGAGGTGGGCACGCACCACCTCGGCGAGCACCTGGGTCACCAGCGTCGACTTGCCCGAGCCGGAAACCCCGGTGACCGCGCTCAACACGCACAGCGGCACCTCGACCGAGACGTCGCGCAGGTTGTGCCGGGTGACACCGCGGAGGTGCAGCCAACCCTGCGGGCTGCGCGGCTCGTGCTCTAGCGGCGCGGCCCGGCCGAACAGATGATCGGCCGTCGCCGAATCGACGCTCTCGAAGCCGGCGATCGGCCCGCTGTACAGCACGCGGCCACCAGCCGTACCGGCTCCCGGGCCGATGTCGACCACCCAGTCCGCTCGGCGCACGACGTCCATGTCGTGTTCGACCACGAACAGCGAGTTCCCCGATTCTTTGAGCCGTTGGAGGACCTTCAGCAGCGGCTCGGCGTCGGCCGGGTGCAGACCCGCGGAAGGCTCGTCGAGGACGTAGACGACGCCGAACAGCCCCGACCGGAGCTGGGTCGCGATGCGCATCCGCTGCAGCTCACCGGGCGACAGCGTCGTCGACGTCCGGCCCAGGCTCAGATAGCCCAGCCCGAGGTCGAGCAGAACTTCGATGCGGGCAACGAGGTCGGCGGCGATCCGCACCGCGACCTCGGTCGCCTCGCCGGATTCCGCGCTGGGCGTCGCAGCACTGGCTTCGTCCAGCTCCGCGGTGGGCCGCAGGAGGTCGACGACCCCGGTCAGCGGCAGCGCGTTGACCTCGGCGATCGACAGGCCGGCGAACTTCACCGCGAGGGCCTCGCGGCGCAGCCCGCTCCCGCCACACTCCGGGCACGGCACGCTGCGCACGAACCGCATCGCGCGGTTGCGCATCTGCTCGCTCTTCGAGTCGGCAAGGACATGCATCACGTGCTTGCGGGCGCTCCAGAACGTGCCGTAGTAGCCGTAGTCGATCCGCTCGCGCTCCGGCTTGATGAGCACCGCGGGCTGCTCGTCGGTCCACAGCAACCAGTCGCGATCCTTCTTCCGCAGCTTGCGCCACGGCTTGTCGATGTCGATGCCGAGCCCGCTGACGATGCTGCGCAGGTTCGCGCCCTGCCACGCGCCCGGCCAGGCGGCGATCGCGCCGTCCCGGATGCTCAGCGAGGTGTCCGGCACCAGCAGTTCCTCGGTGACGTCGTGCACCACGCCGAGCCCGGAGCAGCGCGGGCAGGCACCGGCGACGGTGTTCGGCGAGAAGGACTCGGCCTCCAATCGCGGGGCGCCGGGCGGGTAGGTGCCGGCCCGGGAGTACAACATCCGCAGCAAGTTGGACAGCGTGGTGATGGTGCCGACGGTCGAGCGTGAACTGGGGGCCCCGCGGCGTTGCTGCAGCGCTACCGCCGGCGGCAGGCCGGTGATCTCCTGCACGTGCGGCGCGCCGACCTGCTGCAACAGCCGGCGCGCGTAGGGCGCCACCGATTCGAAGTAGCGGCGCTGCGCCTCGGCGTAGAGCGTGCCGAAGGCCAGCGACGACTTGCCCGAGCCGGATATTCCGGTGAACGCGACGAAGGCGTTTCGCGGGATGTCGACATCGACGTTGCGCAGGTTGTTCTCGTTCGCCCCCCGAACACGTACGCAGTTGTCGGGGGCTGTCGTCATGCTTGGGACCTACCCAGTTTCGCGAGTGGGGTGCCGGCGGGGGCTGACTGTGTCGGCTTCTCGCTCGAGGGTCAGCTGTCGCCTTGGCTCAGGACGGTTTCGCGTACTTTGGCGATGGCGAATCCCCAAGCCTGGCTGACCTTGACCTTGCCGGGCACGGAGATCTCCTCGGGATTGGTCAGGACGTCGACCAGGACCGGCCCGGGATGCGCGAATGCGTCGCGCACGGCGTCGTCGAGTAAGTCGGGATCCTCGACGCGGACGGCGTGTAGGCCGATTGCGCGGGCAACGGCGGCGAAGTCCGGATTCTGCAGGACGGTGCCGAACTCGGGCAGGCCGCCCTGTTCCTGCTCCAGCTTCACCATGCCGAGCCGGCCGTTGTCGAACACCATGAGCTTGACCGGTAGCTGATAGGCGACCGCCGTCATCAGGTCGCCGAGCAGCATCGACAGCCCGCCGTCTCCGCAGAACGCGATCACCTGACGATTTCGATCCACGGCTTGGGCCCCGAGGGCCTGGGGCATGGCGTTGGCCATCGAGCCGAGGTTGAAGGAGCCGAGCAGCGCGCGCCGGTCGGTCATCGTCACGAATCGGGACAGCCACACCGTCGACATTCCGGTGTCCGTGGTGAACACGGCATCGGCGGCCGCGTGCCGGTCGATCGCCTGCGCGAGCGCCTCGGGGCGGATGCGGTCCGAGGTGTTGTCGAACTTCTCTCGAATGCGGCCGATCAGGCTGTCGTCGAAGTCCGGGTCGGTCAGCGCGGACTGGCGGGTGCACCACGTGTCGTAGGCGGCTCGGCACTTGTCGAGGTGAGCAGCGGACTCCTTGGCGGTGACGCGATCGAGCAGCGCCTGCACAGTCGGTGCAGCGTGACCCACGAGTCCGTGGGCCACATGGGTGCGCCGGCCGATATGTTCGGCCCGCGCATCGATCTGAATGACGGTCTTGCCGTCCGGATACCAGTCGCGGTACGGGAAGTCGGTGCCGATCATCAACAGCACATCGCCACCGTCGAACGCGTCCGTGGCCGCTGGGTTGCCGATCAGGCCGCTCTGGCCGACCTGGTACGGGTTGTCCCGCTCGAGGCCTTCCTTTGCCTTCAGGGTGAGCACCATCGGCGCTTTGAGCCTCTCGGCGAGGCCGAGCACCTCGCTGCGCGCGTCGCGGGCGCCGATGCCGACGAGGAGCGTGACGGTCTCTGCTTCGTCGATGACACGGGCGGCGCGGTCCAGAGCGGCCGGGTCTGGAACGGTCGGCGGGTGGGCGGCGACGACCGACGGCGGGCTGGCGTTCTTCGGCAGGTCGAGGCCGCCGACATCGCCGGGCAGCGTCAGCACTGCGACACCCGGCCCGTTGAGCGCCGCCTGGATGCCCTGTTCGAGCAGGGTCACCGCCTGCTCCGGTGAGGTGATGGTGCGGCAGAACAGCGCGACGTCGCGGAAGAGCGCGTCGTTGTCGACCTCTTGGAAGAAGTCCGTGCCCATCTCGGCCAGCGGCACCTGACCGCAGATCGCCAGCACGGGGGCGTGCGACTTCTTCGCGTCGTACAGCCCGTTGAGCAGGTGAATCGAACCGGGGCCGACGGTGCCCATGCAGACACCGAGCGTGCCGCGGAGTTGGGCCTGGGCCCCGGCGGCGAACGCCGCGACCTCCTCGTGCCGCACGCCGATCCACTCGATGCGTTCCTCTTGCCGGATCGCATCGGTGACGGGGTTGAGCGCGTCACCGACGACGCCCCAGATCGTCCGTACGCCTTGATCAGCGAGCGCCTTCACGATCATCTCGGCGACGGTGGAGCTCATTCGATGCGTCCCTTCGTGTGTCGCTGAAAGCTGTCGGGGCTGGCCGCGGCCCAGTCGTCCGCCCAGCCGGCGGGCACGTCGTCGAAGAGCTCCCCGGGCTGCAGCCAGTCGTAGAGCTCGAGGTAGGACCGGGTGTTGACGTGGTCGATGCGGCGCATGAGCATCGCCGGGTGCAGGTCGTGCGGGCCGGACAGGCCGAGCGAGCCGATCAGTTGCTGGGCCTGGGCGACGGTGGCCGCCTGATACTTGGTCACCCGGGTCGTCTTGTCGGCGACGACGAGCGCCTTTGCACGCCTCGGATCCTGAGTGGCGACACCCACCGGGCACTGGTTGGTATGGCAGCGCTGCGACTGGATGCATCCGACGGCCTGCATCATCGCGCGGGCGGCGTTCGTGTAGTCGGCGCCCTGGATGAGCCGCTTCACGATGTCGATCCCGGTGGCCACCTTTCCGCTGGCGCCGATCTTGATCCGATTGCGCAGCCCAGTGCCGACCAGGGCGTTGTGCAGGGTGATGAGTCCGTCGGTGAGCGGCATGCCGACGTGATCCTCGTACTCGAGCGGCGCCGCTCCAGTGCCGCCCTCGGATCCGTCCACGACGATGAAGTCGGGCGTGATCTGCTCCTCGGCCATCGCCTTGCAGATCGCCAGCAACTCGTGCCGGTATCCGACACACAGTTTGAACCCGGTGGGCTTGCCGTCGGCGAGTTCGCGCATGCGGGCCACGAAATGGACGAGTTCGCGCGGCGTGTGGAAGGCGCGGTGCGAGGCAGGGCTGACGCACTTCTCACCCTTGGGGACGCCGCGGGCCTTCGCGATCTCGTCGGTCACCTTGGCGGCCGGCAGCACGCCGCCGATGCCCGGTTTGGCGCCCTGGCTCAACTTGAGTGACACACACTTCACCTGATCGTGTGCGGCCTTGTCGCGAAACATGTCAGGGTCGAAGTCCCCGTCCTTGGTGCGGGCGCCGAAGTAGCCGCTGCCGATCTCCCAGATCAGGTCGCCGCCGTTCTCGAGGTGGTAGTCGGTGAGGCCGCCTTCTCCGGTGTCGTGCGCGAACCCACCGCGCCGGGCGCCGGCGTTCAATGCCCGGATCGCGTTGGCGGACAGCGCGCCGAAGCTCATCGCGGACACGTTCAGCAGCGCCATGTCGTACGGCTTGGTGCAGGCCGGGCCGCCGACGCGGACACGGGGTTGTTCGGTGTCCGGTTCGCGCGGCGCCGAGGAGTGCAGCACGAACTCGTACCCGACCTCGTTCACGTCGAGTTCGGTCCCGTAGGCCTTCTCACCGTGAATGCCCTTGGCCCGCTCGTAGATCACGCTGCGGGTATCGCGGTCGTACGGGCGGCCGTCGATGTTTCGTTCGATGAAGTACTGCTGAATCTCCGGACGGATCTTCTCGAGTAGGAAACGCATGTGTCCCACGACGGGATAGTTGCGCAGGATTGAATGACGCTTCTGCACCACGTCGTACCAGGCGAGGGCAGCGAGTGCGCCAACGACCGCGGCAGCGACCCACCAGACCGGACTCCAGGCGAGGGCAACGACAACCCCGGCGACGGTCAGCACAGTGAGTAGTAGCGGGACGACGCGTCTGAGCAAGGGCACGACCTTCGAACGCTGAGGGCAACCAGGAGCGGTCTACCCGGCCAGAGTGCCCGGCCTACCCTGATGAGGCGCTGTAATCGACGATCGTCGCGCGCCGGACGCGGTTGCCGAACTGCGCGGACTGGCTGCGACCGTGCCGAAGTCGCGCTCCCTCGTGGAGGAGTTGCTCGCCGGGCGCCGACTCGCCGCCGCCACGCGGGGTGCTGACCAGGGGTACTACCTGTTCCTGGCCCGCGCGGTCGAGAT
>JAVHVB010000297.1:0-2511 GCA_032160775.1 Pseudonocardiales bacterium
GGGCTCGGTGCGGATCGCGTCGGCCATGCCGCGCAGCATCGCCGGCGAACTGGTCAGGAATCGCCGTTCGAGGTACGCGGCCAGGTCCGGTGGCGGCGCCACCCAGTCGGGCTCGGCCTGCCAGGACGCCTGCATCGCGGCGTAGACGGCTGCCAGCCCGCCGGCCTCGAGCACCGGATCGAGCGCGTCCATCGTCGCCCTGCGCTGGCCGCCGATCGCGGCCGGCCCGGAGCACAGGAGCACGAGGGACTCGAACAACCCGGGTGCGGCGAGTACCGCCGCGCGCGCGACCAGTCCGCCGAACGAGTGGCCGAGCAGAAGCACCGGCCGGCCGAAGCCGGCGGCCACGGAAGACAGGGTTTCAGCGAGCGCGGCCGGGGTGTAGGCCGCCGGGTCGGCGGGGCCCGGCGAGTCAAGTTGGCCGGGTAGATCGATGGCGACGGCGAACAGCCCGGCGCCGGCGAGCGGGTCGAGGATCGGGCCGAAGTCCTCCTTGCTGCCGGTGTAGCCGGGCACCAGCAGGACCGGTGGAGCGGCCGGATCGCCCGCCTGCAGGGACGCGACCGGACCACCGGCCAGCACGATGTCGATCCGGCGCGCGGAGCCGGTGTGCAGCTGCGCGGTCACTCGCGTGTCATCGGTAGGCGATGACCCCGGACGTCCCGGCGACCAGGAAGCCGTCGCCGAGCGAGTACACCAGACTGCCCCGTTGTGGCGTGCCCACGGTGAACTGCTGGATCAGCCGCCCGTCGTTGCCGTCGAGGATGCCGATGCCGCTGCTGATCGCCACGGTGATCCGCGCTGTGGCGAGCAGCGGTGACGAATCGCTGGTCGTCGAGATGACGGTCGGCGGCGCGGCCGAGTCACTACGCCACAACGGTTCGCGCGAGCTGTCGGCGATCGCGTAGGTCTGTCCGCCGATCCAGACGATCTCGGCGCCGCTCGTCGACACGGCACTGACCGGCCCGAGCTCGTCGGTCGCCGGGGTGAGGGTGACCGAGCCGGTCTCGGTGCCCTTGTCGGTGTCGAACGTGTGCAGGGTCGTGCCCTGCTCGTCGACGGCGCTGATCAGCTGATCGTCGGCCGAGACGGGGATGTCGGTGTTGCCGACCAGGCTCCAGATGATCTGGTCCGGGTTCGCCTTGTCGTCGTCGCGGCCGTCCACGCCGTTGCGCAGCGTCAGTTGCGCTCCGACCTTGCAGAACTTCGTGTCGCCGTGACAGTCCTGCTGCGCCGAACAGTTCTGGCTGATCAGCGCCCCTGCCCCGCCGAGGACGACGTGCTCGATGCTGCAGCCGTAGCGGTAGTAGGTCCACCGGTTGTAGCCGGACACCGGATCGATGGCGTAGATGACCGAGTTCGAGGTGATCAGCATCGTCGACGCGGTCACCTGGTAGCTCGGCCGGCCGTTCAGCGGCATGCCGTCCATGTCGAGCGTGCGCGTCCAGCGGCGCCGCCCGGTGTCGGAGTCGAACGCGCTCAGCTCGTCGCAGTTGCCCTTGTTGGCGTAGACGGCGATCACCGTCCCGCTCAGCTGGGCCGCGGTGCACACCGTGCGGTCGGAGCGGGTGTAGTACCAAGTCCGGGCGCCGGTGCGCGCGTCGCGACCGCCGACCGTGTGCACCGAGTAGGTGATGACGGTGCCCCCGTACTGGGGCTCGCCGAGCGCGATCCGATCGGGCGTGCGCCACGCCACCTGCTGGGTCGGCGTCGGCGCCGCCACACCGATCGACGGCGGCGGCGGCGCGAACGTGTGCAAGGAGGCGTGCGAGATCTCGCCGCGCGACCAGGCGACGCCCACCCACGTGCCAAGGCCGGCGACGATCACCGCGACGATCGCCGCGTAGATGATCCGGCTGCGCCGCATGTCGGCCCGATAGCGCGCGAGGACGGCGTCCGAGCGGCTCGGGGGAGGAGCAGGTTGTTCCGGTGGCGGCGGCAGCTCGGACTCGCGGGTCGCTCCGGCCTGCCCGCGCTCGTCAGCCACGGGTCAATCCTTGCCTACTGCCCGCGTCAGTCCGCAGCGGGCGCGCCGTCCGGCCCGGTCGCACCCGCATCGCCGGTGCCGTTCGAACCGCCGGACCCGCCCGAACCGCCCGAGCGACCGCGGCCGCCCCTGCGCCGCCGGCGTCGCTCGCCGCCGGCCGGAGTCGACTCGTCGGCCGGGCCGCTCGCCACATCGGCGGCGGTCCGTTCGGCGGTGGCACTGCTCTGCTCCTGCTCGTCGACGGGCTGGCCGCCGCGGGTGCGATTGCGGCTTCGCGCGGGTCGCGCCGGCCGCGGCGGTCGCTCCGCGGGGTCGCGGGGCGGGCCGGACCGCGACCGGGCACTGGCCGGCCGGGGACTGGGCCGCCGAGAGTCGCGGCCGCCGAGATCCTCCAGTTGCTCCGCGTCCAGACCGGCCCGGGTGCGCTCGCCGCGCGGCAAGGTGCCGGTGACGCTCTCCGGGATGTCCAGCTCGAGGTAGATGTGCGGTGACGTGGAGTAGGTCTCGACCGGCTCGTGGAACGG
>JAVHVB010000298.1:0-10386 GCA_032160775.1 Pseudonocardiales bacterium
CGAGATCGACGGCCGGGTCGCGCAGATCCGCGCCGAGATCGACGACACCGACTCCGACTGGGATCGGGAGAAGCTGCAGGAGCGGCTGGCCAAGCTGGCCGGCGGGGTGGGCGTCATCAAGGTCGGCGCCGCCACCGAGGTCGAACTCAAGGAGCGCAAGCACCGCATCGAGGACGCCATCTCGGCGACCCGCGCAGCGGTGGAGGAGGGCATCATCGCCGGCGGCGGTGCGGCACTCGTGCACGCCGAGTCGGCACTCGACGGCGACCTCGGCCTGACCGGCGACGAGGCCACCGGCGTGCGGATCGTCCGCTCCGGGCTCTCCGAGCCGCTGCGCTGGATCGCGTCCAACGGCGGCGACGAGGGCTACGTCGTGGTCGCCAAGGTCCGCGGCCTGCCCGAGAACCACGGGCTCAACGCCGAATCGGGCGAGTTCGGCGACCTGCTGGCCGCCGGCGTCGTCGACCCGGTCAAGGTCACCAAGGCCGCGCTGGCCAACGCCGCGTCGGTCGCCGCCCTGCTGCTCACCACTCAGGGCGCGGTGGTCGAGAAGCCGGTCGATGCCGACGAGCACTCGCACGACGGGCACTCGCACTCGCACGGCCACGGGCACTCGCACGGCCCCGGCTTCTAGCTCGTAGATCGCCCCCTAACGCAAGTTGTCCGCCCTTCCCCGGGCTATGACCCTGGGAGGGCGGACAACTTTCGTCTTGTGGACGTTGTGTTGCGAGCGCGAACTACGCGGTCTGCTTGATGAGCAGCGCCTCGCGCTCCTCGACCGACAATCCGCCCCAGACTCCGTAAGGCTCGCGCGCGGCGAGCGCCCAACGCAGGCAGTTCTGGACGACCGGGCACGATCCGCACACCGCTTTGGCGCGCATTTCGCGTCGAACCCGCGACGGACCGCGCTCGTTCTCCGGATGGTAGAAGTTCGAGGTGTCGACGCCGCGGCAGGCCGCGCGCATCTGCCAGTCCCAATCCCCCTGCCGGAGTGGGGGAAGCCGCCTGGTCTCTGCCATCGGCGCGTCTCCGTACCTGCCGGATCGCCCCCCGTACGGCGATCGTCTGATCGAATCAAAGATCGAGCCGGGAAAAGGTGACGCAGGTCGCGCACAGAAAACCCATGGTCCCTAGGGGCAGGCGCCGCCGATGGGGTGTTTGCTCCCGGTTTGCCGGGATACTGCGTGCGGCTAGCGACGCTTACTGAGCGCTTGCACCGCGTCGGCGTAGCCCCGGGCGTAGTCCCAGCTGACGTAGGCATCCCGGTCCGGGCTGAACGCCGGTTCGTGCACATGCGTGCGGCCCTCGCCGAGCAGGGCGCGCAGGTTGGCGCCCATCAGGTCCCAGCCGAAGAAGTGCTGCTCGCCGCAGTCGCCGCAGTCGACGGTGATCCCTTCGATGCCCTGCGACTCGAGCGTGCCGCGGAACTCGGCCAGTTCGGCGAGGTCGGCGAGGACGTCGGCGCGCTCGTCGTCGGTCAACGGCTGAACCGGGTCGGCGTCGTCCAGCAGGGCGGCCGGGTCGTTCGGGTCGTCGAGGAAGGGGTCGACGGGACCGTCATCGAGGTTCATCGGCGCGTCCGCAGCGAGTGCACGCCCTCCACGGTAGATCCCATCCCCACCTCGGCGCCAACCGAGGTGAGGATGGGGTTCGGTCACGCGGTGGCGACCGCCGCGAGCGGAGGGGTCCGCGCGGCCCGGTAACCGGGCCAGACCGCGGCCAGCACGCCCACCACGGCCGCGAGCACCAGGAACAGCGCAGCCAGCGACCACGGCACGCTCAGCACGCTCGGCCGGTGCGCGAGGCGGTCGCGCAGCCGCAGCGCATCGACGATGGTGGTTAAGCCCCCAAAGCGCCCTGACATTCGTCCGGATCGCCCAGGGCGTCGCCCCGGGGCGCCGCCTGCGCCGCGTACGATTGGGAATCGGCGATCCGAAGGAGTCTCGACTTGCCCGACGCCAATCCGGAGGCCGCCCCCGCTGGGCCTTCGCCCGGGGCCGCCCCGCTCGGCCTGACTTTCGACGACGTCCTGCTGCTACCCGGCGAGACCGACGTGGTGCCCGCCGATGTCGACACCACCACCCGGCTCACCCGGGAGATCTCCATCGCGGTGCCGCTGCTGTCCGCGGCCATGGACACCGTCACCGAGGCGCGGATGGCGATCGCGATGGCGCGGCAGGGTGGCATCGGGGTGCTGCACCGCAATCTGTCGATCGACGACCAGGCGTACCAGGTCGATCTGGTGAAGCGGACCCAGACCGGAATGATCCCCAACCCGGTCACCATCGGCCCGGACGCGACACTCGAGGAACTGGACGAGGTGTGCGGGCAGTACCGCATCTCCGGGCTGCCGGTCGTCGGCGCCGACCTGTACCTCATCGGCATCATCACCAACCGCGATCTCCGGTTCGTACCGGTGGCCGAGTGGGCGACCACGAAGGTCGACGAGGTGATGACGCCGATGCCGCTCATCACCGCGCCCGTCGGCATCTCCCGCGACGAGGCGACCGGCCTGCTCCGCCGGCACAAGCTGGAACGGCTGCCGCTGGTCGACGCGCAGGGCCGGCTCGCCGGGCTGATCACGGTCAAGGACTTCGTCAAGTCCGAGCAGTTCCCGAACGCCTCGAAGGACGATCACGGACGGCTGCTCGTCGGCGCCGCGATCGGGTACTTCGGCGACGCCTGGGAGCGCGCGACCCGGCTCGTCGAGGCCGGTGTGGACGTCCTCGTCGCCGACACCGCTCATGGCCACGTCCGGTTGCTGCTCGACATGGTGCAGCGGCTGAAGTCGGACCCGGCGACCCGGCACGTCCAGGTCATCGGCGGCAACGTCGCGACCCGCGCGGGCGCCCAGGCGTTCGTGGACGTCGGCGCGGACGCGGTCAAGGTCGGCGTGGGCCCGGGCTCGATCTGCACGACCCGGGTCGTCACCGGTGTCGGCGCCCCGCAGATCACCGCCGTCTACGACGCCTCGCTCGCGTGCAAGCCCGCAGGCGTACCAGTGATCGCCGACGGCGGGCTGCAGTACTCCGGCGACATCGCCAAGGCGCTGGTGGCCGGCGCCGACAGCGTCATGGTCGGTTCGCTGCTGGCCGGGTGCGACGAGTCGCCGGGTGAGCTGATCTTCGTGAACGGCAAGCAGTACAAGAGCTACCGCGGCATGGGGTCACTGGGCGCGATGAGCTCGCGCGGCAAGAAGTCCTTCTCGAAGGACCGTTACTTCCAGGCCGAGGTCGCCAGCGACGACAAGATCATCCCGGAGGGCATCGAGGGACGCGTCGCCTACCGCGGCCCGGTTGCCGCGGTGGCGCACCAGCTCGTCGGCGGCCTCCGGCAGTCGATGTTCTACGTCGGCGCCCGGACGGTGCCGGAATTGCAGGAGCGCGGCCGGTTCATCCGGATCACCCAGGCCAGCCTCAAGGAGTCGCACCCACACGACATCCAGATGACCGCCGAGGCCCCGAACTACTCAACGGAATAGCTCAGATTTTTTCGTTGAGCTCGCCCTGGTCCTTGAGGTTGGCGCCGAAGACGGCGGCCTGGGTGCGGCGCTGCATGCCGAGCTTGGCGAGCAGGCTCGAGACGTTGTTCTTGACGGTCTTCTCGGCGAGGAACAGCCGCTCACCGATCTGCCGGTTCGTGAGGCCTTCGGCGATGAGGATCAGGATCTTGCGCTCCTGGGCGTTGAGCGACGCGAGCCGTGCGTCCTCCTGCTTGCCCTCGCGGATGCGCTGGAGCACCCGCGCGGTGACTGTCGGGTCGAGCAGCGACTGGCCGGCCGCCACCTGGCGGACCGCGTCGATCAGGTTGGACCCGCGGATCTGCTTGAGCACGTAGCCCGCCGCGCCGGCGAGCACCGCGGCGAAGATGGCCTCGTCGTCGTCGTAGGACGTGAGGATCAGGCACTTCACGTCCGGGTGCGTCTCGCGGATGATGCGGCAGACCTCGATGCCGCTGCCGTCCGGCAGCCGGCCGTCCAGGATCGCGACGTCCGGAATCGCGGCCGGCAGCCTGCGCAGCGCCTCGGCGACCGTCCCCGCTTCACCGATGACCTCGAAGTCCGGCACGCTGTTCAGCAGGTCCGCGACGCCGCGACGGACGATTTCGTGGTCGTCGAGGAGAAAGATGCGGGTGACCGACGGTGCCGCGTCGGGTTCGGTCATGGGCTTGCAGCTCCTAGCGGGCAAAACCGGAACGGAATGTCTCGTTCCAGAACACCACATTTTGCCGCTGAAGCGGTACTTGTGACACCAATTTCCTGCTATTTAGCCCGCTTTGGCCTGGCCCGCGCGCAGGTCGAACAACGTCATCCGGATCTCGTCCAGCGTGTCGTCGAGATCGGCGATGCACTGCTGCAGCCGGCTCGCCACCACCTCGTCGGAGACCTGGCCGACCAGCGCCTGCAGACCCAACCCGGTCGCGAAGACGCGCTGCATCACGTCCTCGTGCAGCTCCGTGAGGACGGAGACGAGCTGGCGATCGAACTCGGGCACTAGTCGGTCCAGTGACTCGGGGGCGCTCCGGCCGAGCGCCGTGGGCGGCGTAGGCGGCCGAACGTCGTCGTCCGTCCACCCGCCTCCCCACGATCCCGCGGGCCAATCGGAGGTCCCAGGACAGGAGGGCCCAAACTGGCGGGGCTTTGGTCCCTGCGACGGGCCGGTGGCGGCGTTGCGGCAGGATGGACGGTATGCCCGACACAGTGGAGGTCGGCCTCGGTCGAAGCGCGCGCCGCGGCTACCACCTCGACGAGGTTGCGCTGGTGCCGACCCGGCGCACCCGCGGTCAGGCCGCCGTCTCGATCGGCTGGCAGATCGATGCGCACAGCTTCGAACTGCCGCTCGTCGCCGCTCCGTCGGATGCCACCGTGTCGCCGGCCACCGCGGCCGAGATCGAGCGGCTCGGCGGGCTGGCGGTCATCGACGGCGAAGGGCTGTGGTCGCGCTACGACGACGCCGGTGCCGAACTCGCCTCGCTCACCGGCGAGACCGCCCAGCTCCAGCAGGTCTACGCGAAGCCGGTCGAGCCGGAGCTGCTGCGGCGCCGGATCGCCGAATTGCGTGCGGCCGGCGTCCGGGTCGCCGTCCGGCTCTCGCCACAGCACACGGCCGAACTCGCCCCGCACGCCCTCGCCGAGGGGGTCGACCTGCTCGTCATCCAGGGCACCGTCATCTCCGCCGAGCACGTGCTGGGCGAGGACGCGTCCGGGCTCAACCTCAAGACGTTCATCGCCGATCTGGACGTTCCCGTCCTGGTCGGCGGCGTGACGAACTACCAGACTGCCCTGCACCTCATGCGGACGGGCGCAGCCGGCGTCATCATCGGCTACGGCGCGCACGTCGGTTCGTCCACCCACGCCGTACTGGGCATCGAGGTGCCGATGGCGACGGCGCTCATCGATGCCGCAGCGGCGCGGCGCGACTACCTTGACGAGACCGGCGGCCGTTACGTCCACCTGATCGCGTACGGCGACCTCTCGACCGGCGGTGACGTCGCGAAGGCGCTGGCTTGCGGCGCGGACTCCGTCATGCTGGGCGACGCGCTGGCAATCGCCGCCGAGGCGCCCGGCGGCGGCAGGTACTGGGACGCGACCGCCGCGCACCCACGCGTCCCGCGCTCGGCGGTCGTCGACCTCGTGTGGGACGACGACGAGCGGCCTTCGATGGCCGAACTGCTCATCGGCCCGACGGCGGACCCGAGCGGTGAGCGCAATCTGTTCGGCGCGGTGCGCAGGGTGATGGGCAAGTGCGGCTACTCGTCCGTCAAGGAGTTCCAGAAGGCGGAGCTGATTGTGACACGTTCCCGATGACGCTCAAGCTCGGTTACAAGGCCTCGAACGAGCAGTTCGCGCCGCAGGAGTTGCTCGGCTACGGCGTGCTCGCCGAGCAGTGCGGCTTCGACTCGGTGTTCATCTCCGATCACCTACAGCCGTGGCGGCACGACGGTGGGCACGCCCCGTTCGCGATGACCTGGCTGGGCGCCCTCGGCGCGCGCACCGAGCGGGTGACGATAGGTACCTCGGTGCTCACCCCGACCTTCCGCTACCACCCGGCGATCGTGGCGCAGGCGTTTGCCACCCTCGGCTGTCTCTATCCGGGGCGCGTCGTGCTGGGCGTGGGCAGCGGCGAGTCGATGAACGAGGTGCCGCTCGGCGTCCAGTGGCCGGAGGCGAAGGAACGCTTCGCCCGCTTCCGCGAGTCGGTGAAGCTGATCCGCCAGCTCTGGTCGGACGAGCGGGTCACCTTCGAGGGCGAGTACTACCGGACCGAGAAGGCGACGATCTACGACCGGCCGGAGCAGCCGGTGCCCATCTGGATCGCGTCGTCCGGGCCCGCGGCGACCCGGTTCGCCGGCCGCCAGGGCGACGGCTGGATCACTACGTCCGGCAAGGACCCGGCGCTCTACACCGACACGCTGCTGCCGGCCATCGCCGAGGGTGCGGCGGCGGCCAAGCGCTCGACCGACGACATCGAGAAGATGATCGAGGTCAAGGTCTCCTTCGACCACGACCGGGACGAAGCCATGCGCGCCACGCACTTCTGGGGTGCGCTCGGGCTCACCGCCGAGCAGAAGTCCGGCGTCGAGGACCCGGTCGAGATGCAGCGCCTCGCCGACGAGCTGTCCGTCGAACAGACCGCGAAGCGGTTCATCGTGTCCACCGACCCGGACGAGCACGTGGATCGGATCAAGACCTACGTCGACCTCGGCTTCAACCACCTGGTGTTCCACGCGCCGGGTCCGGACCAGGCGAAATTCCTCGAGCTGTACGGCAAGGAAATACTTCCCCGGCTCCGGTCGCTGAGCGGGTCATGACGCCATTTGGCCGGGGAAGGGCCGGCGGGTGACCGAGGTTTCCTCGTCCGCGCTGCGGCGCGCGCTGCGGCGCGCCCGCGACGGCGTGGCACTCGACGCGACCGAGGCCGAGATCCTGCTCTCCGCCCGCGGCGACGCGCTGGCCGATCTGTGCGCGACGGCCGGCCGGGTGCGCGACCAGGGACTGGCCGACGCGGGCCGGCCGGGCGTGATCACCTACTCGAAGAAGGTGTTCATCCCGCTGTCCCGGCTGTGCCGCGACCGGTGTCACTACTGCACGTTCGCGACCACGCCGAACCGGCTGCCGGCGCCGTTCCTGTCGCCGGACGAGGTGCTGGCGATCGCCGCGCAGGGCGCCGCGCTCGGGTGCAAGGAGGCGCTGTTCACCCTGGGCGACCGGCCCGAGGACCGGTGGCCGCAGGCGCGCGAGTGGCTCGACGCGCACGGCTACGACTCGACGCTGGCGTATCTGCGCGCGATGGCGATCCTGGTGCTGGAGCGCACCGGCCTGCTGCCGCATCTGAATCCCGGGGTGATGACCTGGGTGGAGTTGCAGCGGCTCAAGCCGGTGGCGCCGTCGATGGGCATGATGCTCGAGACGACCTCGCGCCGGCTGTTCGAGGACAAGCGCGGCGCGCACTACGGCTCGCCGGACAAGGACCCGGACGTCCGGCTGCGGGTGCTCGAGGATGCCGGCCGCAGCTCCATCCCGTTCACCACCGGGTTGCTGGTCGGCATCGGCGAGACCCCCGCCGACCGCGTTGAGTCGCTGTTCGCCATCCGCCGCATCGCCCGCGCGTACGGCGGCATCCAGGAGACGATCATCCAGAACTTCCGCGCCAAGCCGGACACGGCGATGGCGCGGATGCCGGACGCCGAACTCGGCGACCTGGCGGCGACGGTTGCCGTCGCCCGACTGGTGCTCGGCCCGCGGATGCGGATCCAGGCGCCGCCGAACCTGATAGGCGAGGAGTTCCGGCTCCTGCTGGAGTCGGGGATCGACGACTGGGGCGGCGTCTCGCCGCTGACCCCGGATCACGTGAATCCGGAACGTCCGTGGCCACAGCTCGACAGCCTGGCCGCGCACACCGCGGAGGCGGGCTTCCGGCTCGTCGAGCGGCTCACCGTGTACCCGCGCTACCTGCACGCCGGGGAGCCGTGGCTCGACCCGCGGATCGTGCCGCACGTCGCGGCGCTGGCCGATCCGGCGACCGGCCTGGCTCGCGCCGACGCCGCGCCGGTCGGCCGGCCCTGGCAGGAGCCGGACGACACCTGGACGTCCTCCGGCCGGGTCGATCTCCACACCACCGTCGACACCGAGGGGCGCAGCGCCGACCGGCGCACCGATTTCGAGAGCGTCTACGGCAGCTGGACCGAGGTCGCGGACGCGGCTCAGCGCCTGGAAACATCAGCAGACACCGCGCGACGGCACCCCGGGCGGCTGGACTCCGACGTGGCGGCGGCGCTGCGCGCGGCGGAGCGGGATCCGGCTGGCATCTCCGACGCGGAGGCGCTGGCGCTGCTGCACGCCGACGGCGCCGAACTCGACGCGATCACTCAGCTCGCCGACGAGCTGCGCGCCGACGTGGTCGGCGGCGACGTCACCTACGTCGTGAACCGGAACATCAACTTCACCAACGTCTGTTACACCGGCTGCCGCTTCTGCGCGTTCGCCCAGCGGCGCACCGACACCGACGCGTACACGCTGTCCATGGACGAGGTGGCCAACCGCGCCGAGGAGGCCTGGGCCCTCGGCGCCACCGAGGTGTGCATGCAGGGCGGTATCCACCCGGATTTGCCGGGCACCGCGTATTTCGACATCGCCCGCGCGGTGAAGGCGCGGGTGCCGGACATGCACGTGCACGCCTTCAGCCCGATGGAGGTCGTGAACGGGGCAGCGCGCACCGGTCTGTCGGTGCGCGAATGGCTGCTCGCCGCGCAGGAAGCCGGGCTGGACACCATCCCTGGCACGGCGGCGGAGATCCTCGACGACGACGTGCGCTGGCTGCTGACCAAGGGCAAGCTGCCGGCCGCCGAATGGATCGACGTGGTCACGACGGCGCACTCGCTGGGCATCCGCTCGTCCTCCACGATGATGTACGGCCACGTCGACAACCCCGCGCACTGGCTCGGCCACTTGCGCACGCTCGCCCGCATCCAGGACCGGACCGGCGGATTCACCGAGTTCGTCGCGCTGCCCTTCATCCACACCAATGCACCGATCTATCTGGCCGGTGTGGCCCGTCCGGGCCCGACCGAGCGGGAGAATCGGGTCGTCCACGCGATGGCGCGCATCCTGCTGCACGGCCGGATCGACAACATCCAGTGCTCCTGGGTCAAGCTCGGCGTCGACGGTTGCCGCTCGGTGCTGCGCGGCGGCGTGAACGACCTCGGTGGCACCCTGATGGAGGAGACGATCAGCCGGATGGCCGGCAGCCAGCACGGCTCGGCCAAGACCGCCGCGCAACTGCACGAGATCGTGTCCGCGCTGCCCGGCCGGCAGCCGCGGCAGCGACTGACCGACTACGCCGAAGTGCCGCCCGAGCGGCTCGCCGCCGCGGCGCGGTTCACCGGCACACTGCCCTCGCTCGCCGGCTGATCCCCGGCCCGCTGCGGCGCCCCCTGCGGCGTGTTGCGCCGCTGCGCGGCCACAAGCTACAGCCAGTCCTTGCGCTTGAATGTGACATACAGCGCGAGGCCGATCAGCACGATCGACGCGGTGCTGAACCAGACGCCCCAGTGCTGCTCATAACCCGGATACGGCACGTTCTGCCCGAAGTAGCCGGTGATCGCCGTCGGCACGGCGATGATCGCCGCCCACGCCGTCAGCTGCTTCATGACCGCGTTCATCCGGTAGTCCGACAGCGACATGTTCGTCTCGAAGATGGACGTGATCATGTCGCGCAGGGACTCCGTCCACTCCGCGGCGCGGACGGCGTGGTCGTAGAGGTCCTCGTAGTACGGGACGAGCTCGGGCGCCTGGTCGTCTGCAGTGGCCCGGCGCATGAGGGTGTTGATGACCTCGCGCATCGGCAGGATCGCGCGCCGGGCGTCCACCAGCTGGTGACGCAGTTGGAAGGCCCCCTTGGAGACCTCCCGGGCCGACTTCCCGTTCTCGTCGAACAGGACGTCCTCGATCGTCTCGATCCGGCTGTCGAGCGCCTCGACGGTGTCGAAGTAGCGGTCGAGGATCTCGTCCAGCAGCCCGTGCATGAGCGTGCGCGGGCCGAACTTGATCAGATCGGCGTTCTCGTCCCAGCGCTCGACGACCGCATCGATGTCGAGCCGGTCGTCCAGCCGGACGGTCACGAACCCGTGCTTGATGGTGAATGCGGATACCCGACCCACCTCCAACTCGCCCTGCTGGTCGAGGCCGAGGGTGTGCGCGGTCATGAACAGGTGCGTCGTGTAGCGGGTGGCCTTGGGCCGTTCGAGGCGACCGAGGGCGTCCTCGACCGCGTGCGCGTCGAGGCTGAGTTCCTCGGCTAGCTGGCACACGGTGTCGTGGTCGGGACGCAGGAGGTCCGCCCATACCAAACAGTCTGGTTCGGCGAGGTAGTCGGAGACCTGCGCGAA
>JAVHVB010000299.1:0-6970 GCA_032160775.1 Pseudonocardiales bacterium
AGCGCGGTGCGGATGCCGGGCTCGGCCGCGACGACGGCCTGCACAGCGTTCACCAGCCGCATCGCCGTCGCTTTGAGCCCGGCGGTGTTGTGGTCACCGTCGGTTCCGAGCAGTTGCAGGTCGAGGGTGTAGTTCGGCTCGCCGGTGACGACGACGCGATAGCAGCCCTGCCCGGCCGGTTGCGGCCAGTCCGGGCCGAGGTCGGGACGGAGCCGGGTCACGTGCTCGAGGACGACGACCGGGCGGCCGTCCTTCATTCCGAGCACCTCGAAGCGCAGCGCGGCCATCGTGCCTTCCTTGACCGTGCCGCTCGGGATCTCGAAGGTGTCCGGCGCGGGCAGCCGGATGACTGTCTCCTTGAGCTCGTCCAGTTCGACGTCCAGGCCCGCGGCGATCTGCCGGACCACTGAGCCCCACGCGAGGCTGAGCACACCGGGCATGAGCAGCATCGGCGTCTCGTCCAGCGGCTTGCCGAAGCCCATCACGTCGAACAGCACGAGCGGGTTGTCGTAGGTGGCGTAGTCCAGCAACTCCATGCAGCGCACCTCGTCGATGCGCTCGGAGACGGAGGTGAGGACGAGGGGCAGCCAGTCGTTCGCGAAGCCAGGGTCGACGCCGTTGACGAACAGCGACGCGCCACCGTCCTGCGCCGCCTGCTCGATCGGGTCGATGAGCGCCGGCGGCACGACGCCGTACGGGTACTGCAGGAACACCGGGCTGCTCGACACCACGTTGATCCCGGCGGCCAGGAACCTGGTCAGGTCGGCGATGGCCTCGGGCAGCCGGTTGTCGGCCATCGCGGTGTAGACGATGCAGTCCGGCCGGCTCGCGATGAGGGCGTCCGCGTCGGTCGTGGCGGCGACGCCGAGGTCGCGGTCGAGCCCGGCCAGGCGCCCGGCGTCCTGCCCGGCCTTCGCCTCGCTCGACACCCACACGCCGGTGAGCTCCAGCTCGGGGCGGGCCGTGATGCCGGCGATCGAGTGCCGGCCGACGTTGCCGGTGCTCCACTGCACAACCTTGAGCGTCACTGTCTCTCCTAATCGCGTCGGTTTTGGCGTCCCGGGCGGCTAGGTGACGCCGGGGCGCCAAAACCGGCTAGAGGTCTGGGATGGGGAGTGCCATGTTCGGCTGCTGCAACCCGCCGTGGACGTCGAGCACCGCGCCGGTCAGGTAGCTACCGGCCGGCGAGGCGAGGTAGACGACGGCCGCGGCGATGTCGTCCGGATCGCCCAGCCGGCGAAGCGGTGTCGCGTTCTCGATGCCGGTCCGCATCTCGTCGTTGCTCATCACGATGTCCAGCGCCGAGGTGGCGACCGAGCCCACCGCGATCGCGTTCATCCGCACCCGCGGCGCCAGTTCGTGGGCAGCCAACTCCGTGTAGTGGATCAGCGCCCCCTTGGCCGTGCCGTAGGCAAGGTAGCCGCGCCCGGCTACCTTGCCGACGACGCTGGCGATGTTGACGACCGAACCGCCGCCGTCCTCCAGCATGATCGGCACCGCGGCCGTGGTCAGCGCATGCGCGGTGGACACGTTCCAGTGGAAAGCCCGCTCGAGGAAGCCGACCGAGGTGTCCAGGTAGGTGCGCGGCATCGTGCCGCCGACGTTGTTGACGACGATGTCGAGCCGGCCGAACGCCTCTTTCGCCGCCGCTGCGAGGCCGCGGATCTCGTCCGTCTCGTTCAGGTCGGCGACGACGAGGTGCGCCCTGCGACCGGCCGCCTCGATCTGGCCGGCGGTCTGCTTCAGCTGCTCCTCGGTGCGCGCCGAGATCACGACGTCGGCACCGGCCTCGGCCAGCGCGAGCGCCGACGCGGCGCCGATCCCGCGCCCGGCGCCGGTGACGATGGCGACCTGCCCGTCCACCCGGAACCGATCCAGAATCGTCATCGCGCATTCCCTTCCGAGTTGTCCGCCTCCAGGTACGTCCACGCGTGCTGACGGGCGGACAACTGTGGGGACGTCATGGCTTGCCTCCTGCGGCGGCGCGGCCGGCGAAGCGGCCGAACAGCGTCGAGTCACCGAGCGACAGGCCACTGCAGTAGCCCTGCGCGGCAACACCGGATGTCGCGCGCCCCGCGGCGAACAGGCCGGCGATGGGCTCGCCGTCGACGTTCAGTACCGCGCCGTCGACCTGGGTGTGCAGCCCGCCGAGCGTGAACGGCGCGTAGATGAACTTGCTCGCCCGCAGATCGAAGGCGGCGAGCGGGCCGCGCAACGGGGTCAGCACCGGCGCCCGCTTGTGGAACAGCGGGTCGGCGCCGTGCTCCGCGTGGCTGTTGAAGTAGTCGATCGTGGTCACGAGCGAACCCGCCGGCAGGCCGATCTCGGCCTCCAGTTCGGCCGGTGTCTCGCAGACCCAGGTCGCCCGGATGTTGAGCCAGTTCGGCGCGTAGTGCTCCTCGTCCACGATCAGGTACGCCTCGCCGCGCTGGTGGACGAGCGCGGTCTGGCCGACCCGGCCCATGTAGGTGTCCTCGTTGACGAACCGCTGGCCGTAGCGGTTGACGATGATGCCGTGCACCAGGCTGCGCGGTGCGTTGAACGGCAGGGCGCACTCGATCGCGTCCATCCGCTTGAGCCGGGCGCCGACCGCCTCGGCCATCCGGATGCCGCGGCCGTCGTCGCCCTCGGTGCCCAGCCGGAGCGCGGTCACGTGCACCCCGGGCGCGAACTGCTCGATCATCTCGGGACTGTTGATGAACCCGCCGGCCGCAAGGACGACACCGGTGCGCGCGCGCACGCAGAACTGCTCGCCGTAGCGCGATGCGGCGAGGCCGACGACCCGGCCGTCCTCGTCCACGACGAGACGTTCGGCGCGGGTGTCCGGAAGGACCCGGGCGCCGGCTTCGACCGCGGCGCCGGACAGCAGCTTCATCAGGACCGACCCGCCCGGCCGGCCGCCCTGGACCACGTGTCCGCGGGGTGCCGGCGTCGCGATCTCGTCGTAGGGCCAGGCGTTCTCGCCGCCGGTGAACATCAGCCCTTCACCGTCGACCGGCGACGTGCCGTTGGCCTGCGGGAACACGGTGCCCAGGAACTCGACCCCCCGCGCCAGCAGCCACTCGCGGTGCTCGAGATTGTGCGCGCAGTAGGCGTCGATCTTGTCCAGATCGGGGGACGGTCCGCAGGCCGCGATGAGGAACGTCCGCATGTTCTCGACGGAGTCCTCGAAGCCGGCCGCCTGCTGCTCCGGCGTCCCGCCACCTAGGTAGATGAACCCGTCGGACATCGCAGCAGCGCCACCGGCCGCGCCGGCGCGTTCGAGCACGAGCGTGTCTGCGCTGCCGCTCGCCGCCTCGAACGCGGCCGCGGCGCCGGCCGCACCGAAACCGACGACGACGACATCCGCCTCGTCGTCCCACGCGGCGACCTCCGCCACCCGCAGGGGGGCGACCGTCATCGAACCACCAGTTCGGCGCCGGTCAGTGCGGGGGAGTCGCCGCGCTCGTCGACGGTGGTGACCAACACCCGCCGATCGCCCTCGCGCCACACCGACGTGCGCAGCGTCTCGCCGGGGTAGACGACGCCGGCGAACCGCACGCCGTAGCCCGCGACCCGGCTGACGTCACCTTCCAGTTCAGCGTCGACGACCGCCTTGCACACCATCCCGTAGGTGCACAGGCCGTGCAGGATCGGCCGCGGGAAGCCGGCCTTCGCGGCGAACTCCGGATGCGAGTGCAACGGATTCCGATCACCGACGAGCCGGTACCAGAGCGCTTGTTGCGGCGCGGTCGGCGTGACGATCACCGCGTCCGGCTCGCGGTCCGGGGGCGGGGGTGGGCCGGACGGACCACGGTCGCCACCGAAGCCGCCCTCGCCGCGGGCGAAGATGCTTGACGTGTTCGTCCAGAGCGGACGGCCGTCGAGATCGGTCACCAGCGTCTCGACCTCGACCACGGCGGCCGCGCCCTTGTCGTAGACACCCTTCACGCGCGCCGTGGCCCGCGCCTTCCCGTCGGCCGGCAGCGGTCGATGCACGTCCACTCGCTGGGTGCCGTGCAGCACCTTCGCGAGGTCGATCGAGACGCCCGGGTACTCGACCACCGGCGGCTCGAACCGGTGCACGGTCTGCGCGACGACGGCGAACGTGGGCAGGACCTGCAGTCCGTCTTCGATCGTGTAGCGCAGCTCGCGCGGGTCGACCGGGTCGCCGCCCGCCCCAAGCGCGAGGTGATAGAGCAGTACGTCCGACGAGCTCCACGAGAAGTCCTCGGCGGGCAGTTCCGCGCCGAGCGCGACGTTCAGGTCAATGGGCACCGTGCAACTCCTCCTCCGCGGGCCGCTCGGCCTGTTCGGCGATGTGCAGCGCCGCGAGATAGCCGAAGGTGATTGCCGGCCCGATCGTCGCCCCCGGCCCGGCGTAGGTGTGGCCCATCACCGGCGAGCTGACGTTGCCGGCGGCGTACAGCCCGTCGATCACCGACCCGTCCGGGCGCAGCACTCGGCCGTGTACGTCGGTGCGCAGTCCGCCCTTCGTACCGAGGTCCCCGGGCACCATCGTGATCGCGTAGAAGGGGCCGGAGTCGATGGGCATCAGGCACGGGTTCGGCTTGATCGTCGGGTCGCCGTAGTAGCGGTCGTAGCCGCTGTCGCCGCGGCCGAAGTCGGCGTCCTTGCCGTCCTTGGCGAAGCCGTTGAACCGGTCGATGGTCGCTCCGAGCGACTCCGCGGGCACGCCGATCTTCTCGGCGAGTTCGGCGATGCTGCCGGCCCGGACGACCACGCCCGCCTTGTACCAGCGGCCCGGGAACGGCCGCCGCGGCGGGATGCCGGCGAAGACGTAACGGTTGCGGTAACGCTGGTCGATGATCATCCACGTGGGGATGTTCTCGGCGGGGCCCGCCCCGCGGCCGAACTCGCCGCCGTACATGCGGTGCACCGCTTCGACGTAGGGGAGTGCCTCGTTCATGAACCGCTCGCCGCGGTCGTTGATCATGATGCCGCCGGGCAGCGTGCGCTCGGCCAGGCAGAACCACGGCCCGCCGGTCAACGGGATCGACGGTCCCCACCAGGCGTCGTCCATCAGCTCCAGGTCGGCGCCGACCCGCTCGCCGGCCAGGATGCCGTCGCCGGTGTTCGCCTGGGCGCCGACGGTCCACTCGCTGCCGATCGGCGCGCGCTGATACTGCTCTCGCATGGCGGCGTTGTGCTCGAAGCCCCCGCAGGCGAGCACGACCCCCCGCCGGGCGCGCAGCAGCCGCTGCTGACCGCCTGCGTCGCCGGTGCTGACCACGACGCCGGCGACCGCGTCGTCCTCGACGTGCAGGTCCTCGAGGGCGGTGTCGAGCAGCACCGGAACGCCGGCCTCGAGCAGGCCGAGCCGCAGCATGCCGGCCATCGCCTGGCCGCGCACGACGAGGTCCTTGCGGGACACCATCGCCCAGATCCAGCGCAGCCCGATGCGCAGCACACGCAGGATGCCGCGCGGCGTGCGCATCATCAGGGTGGCCCAGCGGAAGTCAGCCTGGGTCACCGCGACGTTGAGCGGCGACTTGCCGTACTCCGGTTCGATCCGCTCGCGCTCGGCGCCGAGCCGCTTGAGGTTGAACGGTTTCGGCTCGACCGAGCGGCCGTCGACCCGCCCGCCGGGCGCCTCGGGGTAGTAGTCGGAGTAGTGCGGCACCCACTGCATCCGCAACGGCGAGTTCTTCAGCAGGAAGGACAGCGCTTCAGGCCCGCGGGTGAGGTAGGTATCAATGCGCTCGGCGGGTACGACGTCGCCCACGATGCTGTGCAGATAGGTGCGGGCAGCCTCCTCGGTGTCCGGCACGCCGTCACGTTGCAGCACCTCGTTGTTCGGGATCCAGACGCCGCCCCCGGAGCGGGCGGTCGAACCGCCGAAGTGCGGCGCCTTCTCGACCACGACCGCGCGCAGTCCGCGCCGCTGCGCGGCGAGCGCCGCCGTCATCCCCGCCGCGCCGCTGCCCACGACCACGACGTCGTATTCGTCCTCGGACGGCGGCGGCTGCGACATGTGGAACAGGTTATAGTCTCGCTCGCTCTGGGGCCATATGTACGGGCGAGAAAGCATCGCCGGTGAACTAGAACGCGTTCTAGTGGGCGCTGCTGACCACCGACGCCGCGATCGCGCGGCCGCCGGGCCTCCGGTGCCCGGTCGAGGTGCTCTAGCCGGGGGAGCACATCCGGCTCGACCGGGGCCGTACGGTGCAGTAATGACCGATTTCGACTCGATGGACTCCTACCTCGCACTGCCCCGCGTCACCGACCTCGCGCTCTCCCCGGACGGCGGCCGGCTGGTCGCCACGATCGGCCGGCTCGACGAGAAGGGCGCCGAACGCATCAACGCCCTCTGGGAGCTGGATCCGGCCGGCAGCGCCGAGGCGCGGCAGCTGACCAGGTCGGACAAGGGCGAGTCGGCACCGGCGTTCTGCCCGGACCGGTCCTTGCTGTTCGTATCCCGCCGCGGCGCGAAGGACGATGACGAACCTGCGGCACTCTGGCGCCTGCCGGTCTCCGGGGAGCCCGAGCAGGTGCATGCCCGGCCGGGCGGTGTGGCCGGCGTCATCGTGGCCCGCGATGCCGGCGCGGTGGTCGTGTCCGGTAACGCGCTACCCGGTAGCGCAAGCAGTGAGGACGACGAGAAGCGGCGCACCGCCCGCAAGGACGCCAAGGTCCGCGCCGCCCTGCACACGGAGAGTCCGGTCCGCTTCTGGGACCACGATCTGGGACCCGCCGTCCCGCACGTGTACTGGGTGGGGCGGCTGCCCGCCGAGACCGCCCCCGGCGCCCCCGTCGAGGAGCCGGAGTGGCGGGACCTGTCGCCGGACGCCGGCCCGCCCAACGGCGCCGGCGACGACGTGACCGTCTCCCCGGACGGCCGCCACGTGCTGCGGACCGAGGACGTGCCCGACGGTCCCGCCGGGCGACGCACCCGGCTGGTGCTCACCGAGGTCGCCACGGGTGAGACCCGGGTGCTCGTGGACGACCCGACGGCCGATGTCGGGGGCGG
>JAVHVB010000300.1:0-5901 GCA_032160775.1 Pseudonocardiales bacterium
TAGGTAATCAACTCGATCATTTGCCGGGAGTGGGTCCGAGCAGCGCGAGCGCTGTCCCGATTTCTCTCGGAACCGGGGTCGGGCGGCGTTCGTCGCGGTCGACGTAGACATGCACGAAGCGGCCCACCGCGGCCGGCTCGGGCCGCTTCTCGCCGAACAGCGCGAGCCGGTATACCACGCTCGACGTGCCGAGGTGCTCGAGTGCGAGCCCGGCCGTGACGACCTCCGGGAAGCGCAGTTCGGCGAAGTACTGGCAGGAGGTCTCGACGACGAGGCCGATTGCGGGCAGCCCCCGGATGTCGACGCCGGACGCCTCGATCAACCACCCGTTCACCGCGGTGTCGAACATCAGGTAGTGCACGACGTTGTTGACGTGCCCGTAGGTGTCGTCGTCGGACCAGCGCGTCGGCAGTTCGCGCAGCACCGTGAAGTCGCTGCGGCGCAGGTCGCGAGCTGCCTCGGCCGGATTCGTCACCTGAGTGATGCTGCCAGTTCGTCGTCCACACATCGATCCGCGGTCGACGGCCACCCCGCCAGCACCGACAGGCCGAGCGCGGCGAACAGCACCGCGAGCGGCCACGCCCACCCGCCGGTGGCGCCGAACAGGGCGCCGAACAGCAGCGGCCCGCACCCGGCGACCAGGTAGCCGATGACCTGGACGAACGCGGACAGCGCCGCCGTCGTCTCGGCCGTGCGGGTGCGGAGCGCGATGAGCAGGAGCGAGACGGGGAACACGCCGTAGCCCGTGCCGACCAGCACCATCCAGAGCCAGGCGCCGCCGACCGGCGCCACCGCCAGGCCGATGTAGGCGATGAGGCTGCAGAGCCCGAAGAACAGGACGAGGTAGCGCTGCGCGGACGGGCGTACCCGCGGCGCGACGAGCGATACCGGGATACCGACGGCGGTCAGGAGGGCGACCATCGCGCCCGCCGTCCCGTTCGCGATCCCGTGGTCGATCAGGAACCGGGAGAACCAGCCGAAGCCGATGTAGGCCTGCATCGACTGCGCCGCGAAGAACACGGTGAGCGCCCACGCGGTCCGGCTGCGGGCCAGCGTCCACAGCGGGACGGACGGGCCGGTGCCGATCGCGCCGGAGTCGCCCCGCAGCGTCGTGAGCCACGGCAGCGCGGCGAGCCCGGCGATCACGGCCCAGGACCCGACGCCGAACCGCCAGCCGCCCCAGGTGTCGCCGATCGGGACGGTCAGGCCTGCTGCAGCGGTGGTGCCGACGGCGAGCGAGGTCGTGTACAGCGCCGTCATCGCGCCGATCCGATCCGGGAAGTGTTCCTTCACCAGGCTGGGCAGCAACACGTTGCCGACGGCGCCGCCGGCCAGCGCGAAAACGCTCGCCAGCACGAACCAGACCGAGCTGGCACCCAGCGGCCGGACGGCTTGGCCGACTGCGCTGACCAGCAGCGCGACCACCAGCAGCCGATGCGACCCGAGCCGCCGGGACAGCCTGGGGGTCGCGGCGCCGACACCGGCGAAGCAGATGACCGGCATCGTGGTGATCAGCCCGGCGACGGCCGGCGAGGCGTGCAGCCCGTCCTGCAGGTCGTCGAGTGCCGCGCCGACAGCCGTGACGGCTGTTCGCATGGTGAGGCCGGCAAGGATGAGCCCGGCCACGACCAAACGGGACTGGTTGCGCGGCGCGGACATTCCGCCCATCCTGCCCCGTCGCGCTGCCCGCTCAGTCGGGCGGACCCAGCGGGTCGACGCGCAGGACGCAGGCGCGCAGCTGCATGTCGGGCCGGATCACCGTGTCGGTGCGACCGGGCACCTGCACGCGGACGCTGTCCGACAACGGCGCCTGGCACGTCTGCGTGTAGTCGTGCAGCAGGCTCTCGGCAACCTCGCCCGGTCGCAGCCGGCGCAGCGATTCGGCATCGCCCGACGGGATCGACGGCTGGCCGATCAGCCGACCGGCGAGCAGCAGGCTCACCGTCGGGTAGCCGGCGAGCACGCACGTGGACGCGCCCTCGTTGACGAACTGAAGGCCGGCGATCTGCTCGCCGTGGGCCGCCCCGCCGAGGATCACCCGGACGCTCAGCTCCGTGCACGTCGTCTGCGGACCCGTCGGGGTCGCGCTGGGACTTGTTGGCGTGCTGGACGTCGCCGGCTCGGTCGACTCCGCCGGCGGGCTGCTCGGTGCGGCCGACGTGGGCGCCGGGGTCGTCGCCGGCGTCGAGTCGGAGGGCGTCGTCGCCGAGATGGAGACGGGCAACGTGGTGCGCGCCGACTCCGGGTGCCCGGAGGTTGTGCAGCCGGCGAGCAGCGCGGTGGCGGCGGTCGCGACGAGGGTGACGCAGCGCAGCGCGCTGCCCCGGATCACGAGTCGATCCGCAGGTCGGTCGAGTAGGGCAGGCTGGCGATCTTCAGCCGGTTGTCGGACTGCAGGCTCTGCCACAACGTCGTCCAGGCGCTGCGCCCGGTGAGACTGCCGCAGCTCTGGGCCTGTGCGCACGCCGTCCACTCTGTCAGGGGCCCGCCGAAGTTGATCCGCGGCCGGCCGGCCACGACGCCGGTCAGCGAGATGTACTTCCACTGTGCGGCCATCGTCGAGTTGTAGATCTGCGGCAGGTTGAGCATCCGGATCGGTGCCGCGCCCGCTGCCAGGTAGTAGAGGCCGGCCATCTGCCAACCGTTGTTGCACCCCTGGTCGGTCGTCGTCCACGCGCAGCCGTCGGCCGATCCGTTGAACACGAAGGGCGCCGGGGTGTTGGCGAGATATCCGCCGAGCCACTCCTTGGTCTGCGCGTAGGAGGCGCGGAAACCGGGCTCGATGTCGTTGGCGCCGGCGATGGTGATGCCGGCGTACCTGCCCTTGACGTAGTCGACGATCGGTTGCACCACGCGCCGCGCCCAGGTCTGTCCGCTGCTGCGCGAGACGTCCATGTCGTTGTTCGTGCCTATCGCGATCGTCACCGGCGCGCTCAGCTTCTGCTTGCTGTGGTAGCCGTCGACGTAGGCCTTGAGGCAGGCGACGAGGTCGGTGTAGGTGACGAAGCGGACGCCCGCGCTGAGGACGACGCCATCGTCGAACTCGTCCTGCCCGCCGATGTCGAGCAGCACCAGGTAGCCGTGGCCGGACGGGTTGAACGAGGCGTCGGTCGCGCCCTCGGAGCGCATGGTCGCGAGGTCGGTCGCGCTCGAGCCGTGGATGTTGCGGATGTAGCGGCTGGTCGACACCGGGGCCGGCGTCGTCTGTGGAGGCGGGCTCGCCTGCGTCTTCACGGTCGCTGTGGTCGCCGCGGCCGACGCGCCGGCGACGTTCACCGCGCGCACCGTGAACGTGTAGTTCGTGCTCGGCTTGAGGCCGAGGACGGTGGCGCTCGTGGCGTCTCCGGCAACGGTCACCTTGACCGCGTCGGGATTCGACACCACGACGTACCGGGTCCACGGTGCGCCGCCGTCCGACGATGGTTTGGTCCAGGTGACCTCGGCACCGCCGAAGCCGGCGATGGCGGCGACGTTGCGCGGCGCGCTCGGCGCGACCGGGTTCACCGCGATGATCAACTTGCAGCCGAGTTGCACGTCCCCGCCGCCCCCGACGTTGAGGGCGGTGAGGCAGACGGTGTGCTCGCCGTCGTCCGTCTTCACCCTCGCCCACAGGCCGTGGTCGTCCCCGTAGGGATACTTGTCACCGATGTCGGCGCGCAGGGCGTTCGCCGTCACGGTGCCGACGTTGGTGTCGTCGAGCATGACCCGCAGCGTGATCGGGTTGTGCGTGTCCGGGTCGAGCGCCCAGCCCTTGAGTCGGAGATCGCTCGAGCCCGGCACCCGGGCGAGCCCCTCGAACGCGCCGAGCGGCTTCAGTGCCAGGGTGATCGTGCGGCACGACGCAGCCGAGTCGTGGGTTCCGTAGAGCGCGTTCAGCCCGATGGCGCAGATCTTGTGCGTGCCCGAGCGCACCGGCATGTCCGCTGCGAACGCGTGCCCGTCGTGGCCGAGCCCGTCCTGGTTCGCAGCCTGGGTGCGCGCGAGGCGGCCGTCGACGCGCAGCGCGACCGAGATCGGCTGGGTGGTGTCCGGGTCGGCGGCCCAGCCGCGCACGTGCAGGCCGGTCGAAGTGGCCGTCACGTCGGTTAGCGCCGCCGCCGGGGTGAAGTTGAGGACGCGGGTCTGGCACGGGAGCTTCGCGTTGCCGCCGTAGCCGATGTTCTGGACGGTCACACACACCTGGTGGCTGCCCTCGGCGAGCTTGTAGGTGGCGACGAACCCGTGGTTCGGCCCGGCGCCGGGATACTGGGTGGCGATGTCCGGGCGCGGCGCGTTCGCGGTGAGGATGTGCGGGATGCCGTCGACGGTGGCGGTGACGGTGAGCGCAGTGGTGGGTTTGTCGTTGTCCAGCGCCCACCCGGTGATCTTCAGCGCGCCGGCCGACTGAGCGGCGTTCTGCAGCGCGCCCAACGGATTGTCGTTCAGCGTGATCGATCGGCAGCCGAAGGTGTTGTTGCTGCCGTAGCCGATGTTCACCGTGTTCACGCAGACCGTGTGCGTGCCCTGCTTGAGCGGCAGGGTCGCAGCGAAGCCGTGGTTGCCGCCGGCGGCGGGCCGGGCCTTCGCGACGTCCGCGCGGAACTTGTCGGCACTGAGATTCGTGGCGACGCCGTCGATGACCACATGCACGCTGACCGGCGCGGTGGGGTCGTCCCAGTCGAACACCCAGCCGCGCACGACGAGGTGACCGGGCGCGGTGGTCAGCGAGTCGAGCGCCCCCTGCGGGCCGTAGTCGAACGTGCGGGTGACGCAGCCCAGGACGGAGTTGGCGCCCGCCTCGACATTCCGCACCCGGACGCAGATGGCGTGCTCGCCCTCGGGCACCGGCACGAAGAAGGCGAAGCCGTGATTCGCGCCGGCCCTCGGGTAGTCGGCGGCGACGTCGTCGCGCGGCAGGTCCGCGTCCGCGCCGGCGACATAGGCGCCGTCGATCCGGATGTTGATGCGCGCGGGCGCGGTCTTGTCGTTCGGGTCGAACGCCCAGCCGACGGCGCGCACCCCGCCGGGTTTCGCGCCCAACCGGTCGAGTGCGCCGATCGGGGCGCCGTCGCTGAACGAGGCGGCGGCGGCCGCCGGCGCCTCGTTCGGCAACGGAGAGCGGATGACCCCGCCCGCGGTGAGTCCGGCGACGGCAGTGAGCACGGCGGGCAGCACGGTGCCGAGTCGCCACACTCGGCGGCGCCCGGAACCGGTCTTGCGGCTGCCCATATGCGTGTTCCCGTCGGCACGGCGGCCGGGTGGCCGCAGGTCGTCCGGGGCGCCGCGCCGAGTCCAGCCGCGCCCGCCCTCAGCTGTCGAGGGCGCTTAGATCAAAACACGGATGTTACTGGTGTGACAAGAGTGACGGTTGGTTCGACACGCCGTTGAGATCCGGAACTACGCCGTCGGTAGCGCGTAGTGCGCGAATTTGTCCCGAAGCGTCTTCTTCGAGAACTTTCCGACACTCGTCTTGGGCACCTCGTCGATGAAGACAACATCGTCGGGCACCTGCCACTTGTTGAGCCGCTCGCGGAGGAATTCGAGGACTTCCTCGCCGGTGAGCTCCTCGCCCTGCTTGACGACGACGCAGGCGAGCGGCCGCTCCATCCACTTGGGGTGCGGTACCGCGATCACCGCCGCCTCGGCGATCTTCGGGTGCGACATGATCACGTTCTCGATCTCGACCGAGCTGATCCATTCGCCGCCGGACTTCACGAGGTCCTTCGTGCGGTCGACCAGGCGGACGTAGCCGAGCGGCGAGATCGAGGCGACGTCGCCGGTACGCAGCCATCCGTCGGCGGCGAACTGCTCGCCCGGCTCGTCGACCGCACCAAGGACCTGGTGAAGTCCGGCGGTGAATGGATCAGCTCGGTCGAGATCGAGAACGTGATCATGGCGCACCCGAAGGTCGCCGAGGCCGCG
>JAVHVB010000301.1:0-5698 GCA_032160775.1 Pseudonocardiales bacterium
AAGGTGAAGACCAACCTCGAGAGCCGGATCCAGTCGCTCGACATGGAGGACTACATCTTCCAGGTCGAGGTACCGACCGAAGAGGTCGTCGAGATCAAGAACGGCAAGCGCCAGCAGGTCCAGCGCAAGGTCTTCCCGGGCTACATCCTGGTGCGGATGGATCTCAATGACGAGTCGTGGGGCGCCGTCCGGAACACCCCCGGCGTGACCGGGTTCGTGGGTGCCACGTCCCGCCCGTCGCCGCTGACGCTGGACGAGGTCGTGAAGATCCTCGCGCCGGCCACCCGCAAGGCGGCCGCGGTCGCCACCGGCGGCAAGGCTGCCGCGGGCGGCGAGAAGGTCGCGGTGATCACCGTCGAGTACGAGATCGGCGAGTCGGTCACCGTCATGGACGGCCCGTTCGCCACCCTGCCGGCGACCATCAGCGAGATCGACCCGGTACACCAGAAGCTGCACGTGCTGGTGTCCATCTTCGGCCGCGAGACGCCGGTCGAGCTTTCGTTCAGCCAGGTTTCCAAGATCTAGACATCCGAGAAGAAGAGAAGTCATGCCTCCCAAGAAGAAGCTCGCCGCGATCATCAAGCTGCAGATCCAGGCGGGTGCCGCCAACCCGGCGCCGCCGGTCGGCCCTGCGCTCGGCCAGCACGGCGTCAACATCATGGAGTTCTGCAAGGCGTACAACGCGGCCACCGAGTCGCAGCGCGGGCAGATCGTCCCGGTCGAGATCTCGGTCTACGAGGACCGCTCGTTCACCTTCATCACCAAGACCCCGCCGGCCGCCCGGCTGCTGCTGAAGGCCGCGGGCGTCGACAAGGGCAGTGGTGAGCCGCACACGAAGAAGGTCGCCAAGGTGACCATGAAGCAGGTGCGCGAGATCGCCGAGACCAAGATGGAAGACCTCAACGCCAACGACATCGACCAGGCCGCCAAGATCATCGCCGGCACCGCCCGGTCGATGGGCATCACCGTCGAGGGCTGACAGCCGAAACCTCGTCCCGCACCACCCAACTGAAGACAGCACGCGTGGGAGGACGCCGAACGCCGGCGTCCGCCATCACCACTAGAGAGAGAAGCACCGCATGAAGCACGGCAAGAGCTACCGCAAGGCCGCTGAACTGATCGAGGCGGGCAAGGTCTACAGCCCGGTCGAGGCCGCGCACCTGGCGAAGGAAACCTCCCCCACGAAGTTCGACGGCACCGTCGAGGTCGCGCTGCGGCTCGGCGTCGACCCGCGTAAGGCCGACCAGATGGTCCGCGGCACGGTGAGTCTGCCGCACGGCACCGGCAAGACCGCCCGCGTCATCGTCTTCGCCACCGGTGAGAAGGCCGAGGAGGCTATCGCTGCCGGCGCCGACAAGGTCGGCAGCGACGACCTGATCCAGGAGATCACCGACGGCTTCCTGGACTTCGACGCCGCGATCGCGACGCCGGACCAGATGGCCAAGGTCGGCCGCATCGCCCGGGTGCTCGGCCCGCGCGGCCTCATGCCGAACCCGAAGACCGGCACCGTCACCCCCGATGTGGGCAAGGCGGTCACCGACATCAAGGGCGGCAAGATCAGCTTCCGGGTCGACAAGCAGGCCAACCTGCACATGATCATCGGCAAGGCCTCGTTCGCGCCGCAGCAGCTGGTGGAGAACTACGCCGCCGCGCTGGACGAGGTGCTGCGCGCCAAGCCGTCCTCGTCGAAGGGCAAGTACCTCAAGAAGGTCACCTTCAGCACGACGATGGGCCCGGGCATCCCGGTGGACACCAACCGCACCCGCAACCTGCTCGAGGACACCAACCAGCCGGCCTGACCGTTCCCCGATTCGGGAGTACCTCGCTCACCTGGTGAACCGAATACCCCCGAAACGTGGTTAGGGTCGTGTTTGTGACGATTCTTCGCCGTACTGCTCCGCTGCTGGCGGCCGGGCTGCTCGCCGGCGGCCTCGTGGCCGCCACACCGGTCGGCGCAGCGCCGGGCGGAATCCCCGGCAGCTACGTCGCGCTGGCCAGGCAATCGCGGGTCGTCGACACGCGCATCGGCGCGGGCGGCAACCACCGCGGCGCGGTCGGGTCCGGGCAGACGATCACGGTCAAGGTCGCCGGCGTCGGAGCGGTGCCCAGCACCGGCGTCGGGGCGGTGCTCGTCACGGTCAGTGCGGTGAATGCGACCGGCTCGGGCACGCTCGTCCTGTACGGCGCGACCGCGCCCAGCACCAAGAACGTCTCCTTCGTCGCCGGCGCGCCACCGGTCACGGACACCGCCGTCGTGCCGCTCTCGGCCGGCCGGATGCACATCCGCAACACCGCCCCGCACGGGGCGGTGCAGGTCGTCGTCGACGTGTCCGGCTACTACCGCGCCGGCACGCCGTCCTCGACCGCGCCTGGCGTCTTTCACGTGCTCGGTGCCGCGCGCCACGTCGTCACGCTGAAGCCGCACGGCGACACGTCGGTGACAACCGGCATCGGTGGCCACGCAGGGGTCCCGGCCGGCGCCGGGGCGGCCGCGGTGACGCTCACCGTCACCGATGCCACCAGGCCCGGGACGATCCTCGCCCGTCGCCCGGACGAACCCGAACAGAACCTGCCGCTCGTCCGGTTCGCGGCCGGGCGTCCGGTCTCCTCCTTTGCGGTGGTCCGGCTGTCCGGGGGCCGGGCAACCTTCGTCAACACCGGTCCGACAGCGGTGCACCTGGCCGTGGACGTCGCCGGTTGGTACACCACCGGCTTCGCCCAGACCGCCCAGACGTTCCAGACGCTCCTGCCGACCCGCGTCGCCGCGACGCATCTCGGCGGTGGCGCGACGCTGAACCTGAAGGTTGCCGGGCGCGGCGGCACACCGTTGCGCGGCGTCGCGGCGGTGTTGGTGACCCTGCACGCGCTCTCGCCCGGGGGAACGGGCGGGTTGCAGGCGTGGCGCGCCGGGCTCGCGCGCCCGCACTCCACCACCGTGCTTCAGTTCCGGACTGGGCAGGACGCGTCGAACGTCGTCCTCGTCCCGGTGTCGGACGATGGCCGGATCGCGCTGCACAACACGGCCGGCGCCCGGGTCGGGATGGCTGTCGACGTGGACGGCTACGTCCCGTCGTCGACGCTGCCGGATCCGGCGACGACGGCAACCGCGCGGTACGTGCGCAACATCTCCGGCGCTCCGTCCGACGCAGCGACGATGCAGGCCGAAGGTGTGGCGGACGCCGCGGCCGGCTACACGTTCGTCCTGCTCGACATCGGCGCCCAGGCCAATGACCGGACGGGCGTCGTGCTCAGCGGGGGCGACACCTTGCTGACCTATGAGGAACTACGGACCGCGCTGGCGGCGTACCTCACCGGCTTCGCGACAGGCGGGCACGCCGGCACCGTCGCGATCGGCACGAACAACAGCGGCAACGACTGGACGCACTACCCCGCGCGTGATCGCGGCGCCGACTGGGCGACCAAGGTCGTCGTGCCGCTCGCGGCGGGTGCCCCCGCCGGGGTCGCGGTGATCGGCGCCGACGACCTGGAAGCCGCGTTCTTCAGCACCGAGCGGCAGGCCGCGGCCTGGAAGGCAGCGTTTCTCCTCAACATGCCGGGCACCGGGGTTGCGCTCGTCTACAACGGGTCGGCCGACTTCTGCCCGAAGACCTGGCAGGCCAATGCGGCGTGCAACTTCGGCTGGACCGAGGCCAGGCTCTACGGACTGGCGGGCGGCGCGCGCACCGAGGTGCTCCCGCAGATCTACTTCGGCTACATGGCCACCCAGTGGGCGATGATCAACAAGACCGGTGGCGGTGGACTGCATTTCCTCGGTGCACTGACCGAGCACGCGCTGGTCCGCGGCTCGCTGCGGCCGGCCCAGGGCTGGGTCGCGTTGCGCCGGGCGATGTCGTCGGTGACTCTGAAGCCGGTCGGCAACCAGGTGGCCGACATTCACACGTGAGGCAGCTGCCTCAGGGTGTTGCGGTACGGCGCTGCCGGGTCGATGCCGTAGGCGCTGAACACCGCCGCTATGGACGACAGCGGGTCACGAGCCCGGCGCCGGTGCCGCAGGCCCAGCGCAACGAGGTGGCAGCGGTGCTCGCCGAAGGTCATCCCGTTGTCCGGGTACTGGGCGGCGCCCACGCCGGGTGCGACGGGCAGGCACAGCGGCGGCGTCACCGGGCGCAGCAGCGGCCCGAGGTCGGCCAGCAGGCCGCCGGGAATGCTTTCGAGACCCGGCAGGTCGAGCACCGCACATCCGGACCGGGCGATCCGCCACGGATCGGTGGCGCAGGCGAGTGACCACGGGATCCGGGTCGGCAGCAGCCGGCCGGTGACGGTCGCGACGAACTCGCCGAGCGCATCGGCCCGCGGCGTCAGCAGCAGGCGCACCGAGGCTCGCCGGCCGCCCGGCGTCCAGTACTCGCCCCAGGTGCGCCACCAGCCGCCGGCCCGCAGAACGTCCTGCCGGGCGACGACCGACAGATCGCCGCGCCCGACCCGGGTGCCGCTTCCCGCGTGCGATTCCCGGTACAACCCCGCGAGCGGCGTGCCTCCTGGCACGCCCCTCGCGTCCCCTGTCTCCGGGTTGAACCAGTTGCGGTAAAGCAGGCCGGCGACGCTCATCCGGTCTGCCGCGGTGGCAGCCAGGTTGACCGCGGCGCCGAGTTGCGGTCTGGCCCATTCGGGCCAGGGACCGGCCGCGGGCCCCCTCGGCAATACCCCCGCGGCCGGCCGCTGCGAAACGACCGGTGAGTCTGGCGGGCGCGCGCCGTCCCATCCCCCGAGCAGGGCGGCTGCACTGTGCAGCGGCTGGTAGGCCACCGGTCCACCTCCATCGGTCGTCGCAACGGCAGGAGCGGCGGGTGACCCTCCTGATACGTAGGACGCGATGTATCCCCTGGATGGTTGCCGTCTCCTTGAATGTGTCCGGGCCGGCCACGGCCGTTTCGCGTGGTGGAGCCCCGGCGCTGGCCCTACGCTCTGCCGGGGGCGCCCGACCGACCTTGGGGTGGACATATGAACGAGCCGATCAGGCCGCGAGACGAGCTGACGAGACGCAAGCTCTTCCGCCGGCCGGAGCGCAGCCCGGCCTCGTACGACGACCCGGTGATCGTGCTCTCGCCCAGCGTGCTCGCCCGGCACAACGCGCGCGTGCTCGTCCCCGCGCTGTCGACGAAGGTCGTCGGCCAGGATGACCTGCGCTCCACGGTCTACATCGCCGACCAGCTGCTCATCACCGGCGGCGTCCGGGACGAGAACTCGCGATCGGTCTTGGAAGACGTGGTCAGCGAGAAGGGCCTGGAATTCCGGCCCCCCCTCGAATCGGACCGGACCGTCCGGCTGCGCGGACTCCTCGCCGATGTCGGCCGCGACGACCTCTCCGAGCTGATGCCCGCCGCCCACACGCTGGCGCCGAGGGCGGGCTCGATGGCAGTGCCGGACGCGTGGGACATCCTGCAGAGCTTCCGGGCGCGCGTCGACGCGGCCCAGTTCGAGGCGGAGAGCGAGCGCCTCGCCGCGCTGTCCCCGCCCGAGCAGATCGAGTTCCGCACGCGGCTGCTTGCTGACGCGACGCAGGACGTGGCGCTCAACCACCTGCTGTTCGCCAGCGCCGACGTCAGTGGCGTGCCGTTCGTCGGGGGCGTGCCGTTCGTCGGGGGCGTGCCGTTCGTCGGGGGCGTGCCGTTCGTCGGGGGCGTGCCGTTCGTCGGGGGCGGTCCGTTCGTGGGGGGCGGTCGGTTCGTCGGGGGCG
>JAVHVB010000302.1:0-2531 GCA_032160775.1 Pseudonocardiales bacterium
ACTGACTGGCCTGATTGTCGCGATCGCCGGAGTCAACATCCACGCAATGCGCCATGGCGGTGCCACCACGTTCACCGCGGACGAAAGCGGCACGACGTCGCAAGCGTTCGGCGGTTCGCCCCCGGTCACCGTGACTGCGCATCCCCGGCGCCTGCTTGCGCCCGTTGTGCCTCCAGTCGGCTCCGGCGGCTACACCTACGAGACCGACGCCCGCTGGAACCCGTGCCAGCCCATCCACTACGTCGTCAGCGGCGCAGAGCCGTTCACCGGCGCCAACCAGCTGCTGACGCAGACACTCAACGAAGCCTCGGCCACCAGCGGCCTGATGTTCACCTACGACGGCCGGACAACCGAGCCGGCGCTGCCCCACCGAGCCTCGTACCAACCGGAGCGCTACGGGCGCACCTGGGCCCCCGTGCTCGTCGCCTGGACGGACCAGGCCCAGGCCCCGCAGCTCGCCGGCAGGGTGATCGGCCTCGGCGGTGCCGCAGCCGCCACCGTGCGCGGTCATGACCGGCTGGTCTCCGGGATCCTGTTCTTCGACGCGCCCGAGCTGTCCTTGATCGCCCAACGGGGCACCGGCTTCGCGGCAATGCGGACGGTCATGCTGCACGAGATCGGGCACCTGCTCGGGCTCGGCCACGTGCAGGACACCACCGCGGTCATGTACCCCAGTGACAATGCGCAGGGCGACTACAACGCCGGCGACCTGCGTGGTCTTGCGTACGCCGGTAACGGCCCCTGCACGAAGTACTCCTGAGCAGTCAGGCGTCGCGGCGCGACACCAGCACCGCGCCAAGGATCAGAAGCGCCGCAACGTACGCGCACATGAGTCCGAAGCCGGCCCACGGGCCGAACGCCGAAGCGTCAGGGCGCACGCCAAAGACGGCCTGACCCGCTGTGCTCGGCAGCCACTTGTCGACGTTGTCGCTCCACGGCGACGGCAGCACATGCACGAGGATCGGCAGCACCAGCAACACACCGAACAGCGTTGAGATCGCTCCTGCGGTGTGGCGCATCAACCAGCCGAGCGCCACCCCGAACAACCCGACCACGGTCAGGTAGAGCGCCGCACCCACAACCGCACGCGTCACGCCTGGAGCGCTCAGCGTGGTCTCGATGTGCTTGCTGCTCAACAGCTGTTGACCCACCACGAAGGCAGCGAATGTCGTCGGCACCAGCGCCACCAATGACAGCGCGGCGAAGACGAGCGGCTTCGCGGCGTACACCGGCAACCGGCGCGGCACCGCGGTGAAGGTCGCGCGGATCGTGCCGGAGGTGTATTCACCGGTGACCACCAGCACACCAAGCACACCGAACGCGAGCTGCGCGAGGAAGACTCCGGCGAGGCTGATGCGCGTCGGGTCGAAGCTGATGAGCTCACCGGGATCGCGCGGCGGCCAGTGCGACGCCCGCGCGGCAGTGAAAAGCGCGCCCAATCCGACGACCAGGAGCACGGTCACCGCGAGCGTCATCCAGCTCGAGCGCACCGAGCGGAACTTGATCCACTCGGCACGGACGACGTGCGTGAACGACAGACTTTCATTCGCGGTGGCGCTCATGCCGCACCCTCCGCCGGGTGCGCCGCGAACTCGACGTCGTCCGCGGTCAGTTGCATATACGCCTCCTCGAGCGTCGCCTCCTGCGTGGTCAGCTCGTGCAGCACGATTCCGTGCTCGAAGGCCAGGTCGCCGATCGCCGCAGCGGCTGCACCAGCCACATCGAGCCCGTCCACGTCGACCGGCGTGGCCGTGAGGCCCTGGGCGGTCAGCGCCGCCACCAGCTCCTTGCGGCGCGGTGTGCGCACCCGGACCCGCGCGCCCGACGCGCCCGACACGATCTGCTCGATCGACGCGTCCGCGATCAGCTTCCCCCGCCCGATCACCATGACGTGCTCGGCGGTCTGCGCCATCTCGCTCATCAGATGCGACGACACGAAGATGGTCCGGCCCTGGGACGCGAGGTCGCGCAACAGTTGGCGGATCCAGCGAATGCCTTCCGGGTCCAGCCCGTTGACGGGCTCATCCAGCAGCAGCACCTGCGGGTCGCCGAGCAACGCGACCGCGACACCGAGCCGCTGGCCCATGCCGAGCGAGAACCCACCCACGCGGTGGTCGGCGACGTCTTCGATGCCGACCATGCCGAGCACCTGGTCGACCCGCCGGCTGCTGATGCCGTGCGTCGCCGCAAGCATGCGCAAGTGGTTGCGAGCGCTGCGGCCGGGATGCACGGACCGCGCCTCGAGCAGCGCGCCCACCTCGTGCAGCGGCGCGGGTATGTCCCGGTAGGACCGCCCGTTGACGGTCACCCGCCCGGCGGTCGGCCGGTCGAGCCCGAGAATGCATCGAAAAGTGGTCGACTTACCCGCGCCATTCGGACCGAGGAAACCGGTGACCGTGCCCGGCTGCACCGCAAAGGAGAGGTCATCGACGGCCACTTTGTCGCCGTACCTCTTGGTCAGCCCGACCGCCTCGATCACCGCTTCATCACGAAAGCCACGCTGTCACGCTTCACTGAAGATCACTTCAGGA
>JAVHVB010000303.1:0-9097 GCA_032160775.1 Pseudonocardiales bacterium
GCGGACAGGGCCTGGACGACCGACCAGCGCAGCTCGTCGTCGACGGCCAGGCCGTCGACGCGGTTGCTGCCGTCGAGCAGCCCGCGCAGGAACGCGACGTGTTCGGCGCTGCGCGCGGCACCGAGCAGGGTGTGTGCCCAGGCGAGCTGGTGGTCCGAGCCCGCGGGCGCGGCGTGCAGCGCGGCCAGAGCGGCGTCGGCGAGCGCCGTGTAGCCCTGCTCGGCCCAGTCCGGGTCGACGTAGATCTCCAGGGCACGCAGCGCCTGGCGGGTGAGGGACTGCATGACGCCGATGTCGCCCTCGTGCTCGGCGCCGGCCACGACGAGCGTCACGTAGTCGCGCGCCGCGAGCTCGCCGTCGCGGGTCATGTCCCACGCTGCCGACCAGCACAGCGCACGGGCGAGCGGAGACTCCAGCTTGGCGATCCCGCCGGTGCGCAGCGTCCGCAAGCTCACGTCGTCGAGCCGGACCTTGCCGTAGGTCAGGTCGTCGTCGTTCACCAACACGAGTGCCGGGCGCCGTTCGCCGACGAGGTCCGGCACCGCGGTGCGCTCGCCGGTGATGTCCAGCTCGATGCGCTTGGTGCGGACGAGCCGGCCCTGCTGTTCCTCGTACAACCCGATGGCCAGCCGGTGCGGGCGCAGCGTGTTCGTGGTGGCCACCTCGGTCGGCGCGCTCTGGACGATCTCGAAGGCGGTGAACGCGCCCTGGTCGTCAACAGTGAAGTCGGCGCGCAAGGCGTTGATGCCGGCGGTCTCGAGCCAGAGCTTGGACCAGTCACCCAGGTTGCGCCCGGACGACTGCTCGAGCGCCCGCAGCAGGTCGGCAAGGGTCGTGTTGCCGTACGCGTGCTCGGTGAAGTACTCGCGCAGGCCGGCGAGGAACGCGTCGACCCCGACGTAGGCGCCGAGTTGCTTCAGGACGCTCGCGCCCTTCGCGTAGGTGATGCCGTCGAAGTTGACCTCGGCGGTCTGCACGTCCGGCGCGTCGGTGGCGATCGGGTGCGTCGACGGCAGCTGGTCCTGCCGGTACGCCCAGGTCTTCTCGACGTTGGCAAAGGTCGCCCAGGCGTCCGTCCACCGCGTGACGGCGGTCTGACACAGCACCGACGCGTACTCGGCGAAGGACTCGTTCAGCCAGAGGTCGTCCCACCAGCGCATGGTGACCAGGTCGCCGAACCACATGTGCGCCATCTCGTGCAGGATCGTCGTCGCCCGGCGCTCGTAGCGCGCGTCGGTGACCCGGCTGCGGAAGACGTAGTCCTCACGGAAGGTCACGCAGCCAGCGTTTTCCATCGCGCCGGCGTTGAACTCGGGGACGAACAACTGGTCGTACTTGCCGAACGGGTACCGGACGCCGAAGTTCTCGTGGTACCAGTCGAAGCCCTGCTTGGTGACCTCGAAGATGTTGTCCGTGTCGAGGTAGCGGGCCAACGTCCGCCGGCACCAGAGGCCGAGGTCGATGCCGTCGTGCGAGTCGGCGAACACCTGATACGGCCCGGCGACGAGCGCGGTGATGTACGGGCTGATCCGGGCGGTCGTCGCGAAGTGGACCAGCTTGCCCGCGCGGAGCTCCTCCTCGCGTTCGACCGCGCCGTTCGACGCGATCTGCCAGTGCTCGGGCGCCGTGACGTGGAAGGTGAACGTCGCCTTGAGGTCCGGCTGGTCGAAGCAGGCGTAGAGCCGCTTGGCGTCCGCCGTCTCGAACTGCGAGTAGAGGTAGGTCTCGCCGTCGAGCGGGTCCACGAAGCGGTGCAGGCCCTCGCCGGTGTTCGTGTAGAGCAGGTCCGCGTCAACCACGAGCGTGTTCTGGTCGGCCAGCGCCGTGAGCGCGATGCCCGAATCCGGGCGGTACTCGTCGACCGCGACTTCGCGGCCGTTCAGGGTCACCGAGTGGAACCGCTCGGCGATGACGTCGATGAACGTCTCCGCTCCGTCGCGCGCCGTGAAGCTGATCGTCGTGGTCGACCGGAACGTCCGTTCGGACGGCTTGCCGCCTCCGTCGGTGAGGTCGAGCTGCACGTCGTAGGAGTCGACGTGCAGCAGTTCGGCGCGCGTTCGCGCGTCCTCCCGAGTCAGATTCGGCACGGCCACTTGGCGGTTCACTCCCTGGGTCAGGTCCGAGAGAAGTCTTTCACGACGGCCCAAGCAGACGGGACCGGCTAGCGTGGACCGCATGCGCGAAGGTGAGCTCGTCCCGGACTTCGAACTGCCTGACCACACCGGCACGAAGCGGTCGCTGACCGCGATGCTCGCCGACGGCCCGGTGGTGCTGTTCTTCTACCCGGCGGCGATGACGCCGGGCTGCACCAAGGAGGCGTGCCATTTCCGTGACATCGGAGCCGAGTTCGCGGCAGCCGGGGTGCAGCGCGTCGGGATCAGCCGCGATTCGGTCGAGCGGCAGCACCGGTTCGCCGACCGGTACGACTTCGACTACCCGCTGCTGTCCGACGAGGACGGCGCGGTGGCCGAGATCTTCGGGGTCGCCCGCAACGGGCTGCTCGGCAAGCTCGGCCCGGTCAAGCGCTCGACGTTCGTCATCGGCGCGGACCAGCGGGTCGTGAAGGTCATCTCGAGCGAGACCAACATGAACGTGCATGCCGACAAGGCCTTGGCCGCGCTGCGCACAACCGGCTGACGCTGGTGCGTAGGGTGGTTGACGTGACTACCAATGCTGCCGAGGAGCCGGCCCAGCCGCGTCCGGTCGTCGATTTCTACTTCGATCCGCTGTGCCCGTGGGCGTGGATCACCTCGCGCTGGATCCTCGAGGTGGAGAATCAGCGTCCGATGGATCTGTCGTTCCGCGTCATGTCCCTGTCGCTGCTGAACCAGGGCCGCGAGGACCTGCCGGCGAGCTATCAGGAGGCGATGGACCGCGGCTGGGGGCCGGTGCGCGTCTGCATCGCAGCCGAGCAGGCGCACGGCACCGAGGTGCTGCGCGACCTCTACACCGCGCTGGGCACCAGACGGCACAACGAGCGGCGCGCCTTCGACCGAGAGCTGATCGTCGAGGCGCTCACCGAGGCCGGGCTGCCCGCCGCGCTCGCCGACGCGGCGGACTCGACCGAGTACGACGACGCCCTGCACAAGTCGCACCACACGGGTATGGACCCGGTGGGCATGGAGGTCGGCACCCCCACGATCCACATCGACGGGGTGGCGTTCTTCGGGCCGATCACCACCCGGATCGCGCGTGGCGAGGACGCCGTCCGCCTCTGGGACGGTGCCCGGCTGCTCGCGGGCTATCCGCATTTCTTCGAGATGAAGCGCACCCGCACCGAGTCGCCGAGATTCGACTGAGAACACCCGTCCGCCGACCCGCAGCCTTTCCGCTAGCGTCGAGCGGATCGGCCGGCGCGTACCCCCCTCGCGCCGGCCGGTCCTATCGCCGGCCGCGGCACGACCAGCATCGACGCCGTGCGGCACGATGAGCCGGTGCAGTTCGAGCGCTACGTCGCCCTCGGCGACAGCCAGACCGAAGGCCTGAACGACGCGGACGGCCGGGGCGGCTTCCGCGGCTGGGCCGACCGGTTCGCCGTCCTGCTCACCGCGGCCAACCCCCACCTGCAGTACGCCAACCTCGCCATCCGCGGCCGGGTGATGGCCGCGATCTCCGGCGAACAACTCGAGCCCGCGCTCGCCCTGCGCCCGGACCTGGTCACCGTGATGGGCGGGCTCAACGACCTGATGCGGCCGTCCGTCGACCTGGCCGCCGTCGCCGGGCACCTCGACGCGATGGTCGGTGCCGCCCGCGCCGCCGGGGCCACCGTGCTCACCAACACCTTTCCGGACCCGGCGCCGGTGGCTCCGCTGTTCCGGCGGCTCGCCCCACGCGTCGCGGCCTACAACGAGCTCATCCGCGCCGTTGCGGCCGAGCGCGGCGCCTTGCTCGTCGACTTCGACGCGCACGGCGTCGGCAGCGACCTGCGGATCTGGAGCCCGGACCGCATCCATGCGAACCCGTTCGGGCACTCGATGATCGCGGCGGCCTTCGCGTCCACTGTGGGGATTCCTGGCCTCGACCACTGGCAGCGGCCGCTGCCGCCCAGCACCCCGGCGGGACGGTTGCGGCGCACCGGAACCGACCTCCGGTGGCTGAGCCGCGACGTCGCGCCGTGGATGCTGCGCCGGGTGCGGGGCCGATCCTCCGGAGACGGCATCACCGCCAAGCGCCCGCGCCTGCTGCCGGTGGCGTCGCTGTTCCACATCGTCGCACCGGCCGACTGGCCGGCCGCCGGTGTGTACCGGCCGCCCTCGCTGGCCGACGAGGGCTTCGTGCACCTGTCTTTCGCCGACCAGGTCGAGGGCGTCGTGAACACGTGGTACCGCGACGGTCCGGATCTGGTCGCCGTCGAACTCGACCCGGCCTTGCTCGGTGCGGAGATACGCGTCGAGGACAGCTATCGCGCCGGGGCCACCTTCCCGCACCTGTACGGCCCGGTCCCGGTGTCGGCGGCGATCGCGGTGCACCCGTTCGCCCGCGCCGCCGACGGCGCGTGGCGGTTCAGTCCGGGCGGCGCAACCGCTCCTGCATCGTCGGGTCGCTGAGCCACCAGGGCACGTCCCCGGTCGGCTCGTCGGCGGAGTTCTCCGCCTCGTGGCGCAACGCCCGCCGCGCCGCCCGCTCGGCCTCGAGCACCGCGTCCACCTCGGCGGCGTCGCGGGCGTCCGCGCGCAGCCAGCGGCGGTAGACCAGGATCAGGAACGGCAGATCGATCAGCTCGGCGACGCACCAGAGGATCGCCCCCGCGAAGCGCTGGTCGTGGAGAGCGTCCGGCGACCACCCGTAGCCGGTGCGGTAATCGAACCAGCCGGTCACCAGGCCCGTGTGCAGGCGCAGCAGTACGCCCGGCAGCGCGTCGAGCACCAGCTCGAACGAGCCGATGGCGAGCGACAGCCCAACCGCGAGCGACGACGCGTCGTCGTCGAGCCCGACGAGCGGCAGCACCATCAGTCCGCCGACCGCGAGCAGTGCGAGCTGGAACAGCCAGCTGAACCAGTCGGCGCGCACCGCCCACTCCGGGACCGGCCCGAAGAACAGCACGAAGGACAGGAGCGGCACCAGCGCCGGCCCGACGAGCGGATTCGCGACGACCCGGCAGAACCGCGACCGGAGGATGCGGTCGATGCGCGGACCGGATCCGGGCAGTCGGCGGGCGAGCTGTACGGGGTGCCCGGACAGGATGAGGATCGGTACGACGAGCCAGAGCACGAGGGTCTGCGTGGTCCACACCCAGTACAGCGCGTCGGCGTACACCGCCGGAAAGCCGCAGCTCGTCCAGGCCAGCAGCGCCAGGCCGAGACCGAAGACACCGACGCGCCAGCGCGGCGTTGCGCCCGGAGTGCGGCGCAGCAGGCCGAAATAGCCGGCGGCGAGCAGGACCAGCAGCACGATTGCGATCGGCTGCGCCGTCCACGCGGTGATCCCGCTGGCCGGGGTGGGCCGATCGAGTGCCGCGATCACGGCACCATCGTCCCAGCCGGGCGGCCGGCGCAGGCCACTGTCATGATTCGAGCATGCGCGTCTACCTCGGCAGCGACCACGCCGGCTTCGAATTGAAGGCGCGGCTGGTCGAGCACCTCACCGGACTCGGCCACGACGCCGTCGACTGCGGCGCGCACACCTTCGACCCGGACGACGACTACCCGGCGCCGTGCGTGACGGCGGCACTGCGCACGGTCGCCGACCCCGGCTCGCTGTGCGTGGTGATCGGTGGATCCGGGAACGGCGAGCAGATCGCGGCCAACAAGGTCACCGGCGCGCGCGCCGCGCTCGTCTGGAGCGAAAACACCGCCCGGCTGGCGCGCGAGCACAACGACGCGAACGTCATCAGCATCGGCGCGCGCAACCACCCGGAGGCCGACGCGCTGCGCTTCGTCGAGGTGTTCCTGGCGACGCCTTTCTCGAACGGCGAGCGGCACCTGCGCCGGATCACCGAGCTGTTCGAGTGGGAGACGCAGCACACGATCGGTGGCACGCCGATCAGCTGACCGGCCCTGATCCCCGGAGGGGTTCAGGGCGAGCCGGTCGGCTTCCAGTGCCGCCGGCTGATGACCGTGTCGCGCTCGGCCGCGGCCAAATCCTCGTCCGTCGGCCGGTTGACGTCCCGCCCGCGCAGCGCGCCGCTGACCCCCAACTGAGACCGGCCGGCGCCGACCAGATCGCGCAGCCCGCGGTCGGTGCCGCCGTCCCGGGCCGGGCGGCGCTTGCGCTCCGCCTTCGCCGGAGCGGCCTCGACGGCCTCGACGGCCTCGGGCGGCGGCGGGGGTGCGGCCGTCGGAGCTCCCTGCGCGCGGGTGGCCCGGCGGCGCCGCCGGCGGCGGGCGGCGCTCTCGGCGGGCGGCTCCGTCATGTCAGCGCCAGGATCTCGATCAGCGTGCGGGCGGCCTGCCCGCCGTCCTCGAGGGCGACGGCCACCGCTCGCGGTACGTCGACGTCGTCGAGCAGCGCGGCCGGCACGGCTGCGGCACCCGGCGCGTTGCCGGGCGACGCCGCGGCGGCGTAGAGCTGCTCGAGGGTCGCCTCCGCCGTGTCCAGCAGGCCGGGGGAGTACTCCCAGGGCTGCGCCCACGGCCGGTTCAGCAGCATCAGCCGGATCGCGCCGGGGGAGTAGCTGCGCAGCAGATCTTCGACGAGCACGAGGTTGCCCGTCGATTTCGCCATCTTGGCGCCGTTGACCGACACGGTGCCGGCCCGCATCCAGGCCCGGGCGAACGGGGTGACGCCGGTCGCCCCCTCCGCCAGCGCGGTCTCGCAGGCGTGGTGCGGGAACGCCAGATCCCCGCCACCGGCGTGGATGTCGACGCCGGACCCGAACAGCGACAGCACCATCGCGGCGCACTCTCCGTGCCACCCGGGACGCCCTTCGCCCCACGGGCTGGGCCACGCGACGTCGTCATCCGGGCCGCTGGCCTGCCAGACGGTGACGTCCAGCGGGTCGTCCTTGTCCGGGTCGTCCGGGCGGTCGTGGAACTCCTCGGCCAGCCGCAGCGCGGTGCCCCGGTCGATCCCGGCGAGTGCGGCGGAGTGCGCCGTACGCGCGTAGACCGTGCCGTTGCGCTCGTACGCGGCGTCCTGGTCGAGCAGCGCGTTGGCCAGCTGGACCACATGGCCGATGTGCTGGGCCGCGGTCGGCGCGTGGTCGGGCTGGCGTACCTGCAGGGTCGCCATCGTCGCCTCGAACGCAGCGCGCTGAAGCGTCGCGAGCATGACGTGCGACTCGCCGCGGCGGCGCGCCTCGGCGAACAACACGTCGTCGACGTCGGTGACGTTGCGCGCGACGGTGACCGTGTGGCCGTGCCAGCGCAGCACGCGCTCCAACGCGTCGGCCCACACGTAGGTGGCCGCGTGGCCGAGGTGGGTGACCGCGTACGGCGTGATGCCGCAGACGTACATCCGCACGCCGCCCACCATCGGCACCGGCTTGCCGGACAGATGCAGCCGCATCGGCGGGCCGGTCAGGCGAGCGGGGTTCACCTCGAGCATCCTGCCAGCGTTCCGGGCCTCCGTGTGCGGCCCGGTATCCTTGCGGCGCGGTCGCGAGGCCGTATGCGGGCGTAGCTCAATGGCAGAGCCTCTGCCTTCCAAGCAGAAAGTGCGGGTTCGATTCCCGTCGCCCGCTCCATCTCCCGCTGTGGAACTAGGACGCCCGGCCCAGCCCTCGCCACAACAGATCCATGCCGGCGTCCAGCAGTTCGGCCCGCGAGGTGCCGCGGTGCGTCTGCCACCAGTCGGTCGCGCCGCGGATGGCGGCGATCAGCATCTCGACCATGACCCGCATCTGGACACTGTCCGGATCCATATCGATCAGCCGGGCGTCCGGCGCCAGCAGGGCGGCGACGATCTCGACGCGCACGGCGTGGACGTTGTCGTGCGCGGCGACGATCTCCGCGTCCGCGCAACGCACCGGGCCGAACAGCAACCGCCACGCGTGCGGGTGCCGCTCGGCGTAGCTGAACACCGCGTCCATCGTGGTCCGCATGCGCTTCTCGGGCGGCCCGGCACCGCCGATCGACGCCCCGACGTGGCCGAGGAAGACGCCGCTCTGCTCGGTCAGCACCTCGAGATAGAGCGCCTTCTTCGACGCGAAGTGGTCGTACAGGACGGCCCGCGAGACGCCGGCGGTCTCGGCGATGCGCTCCAGCCCGGTGCCGTCGTAGCCCAGGGCGCCGAACGCCTCGAGCGCGGCCGTCAGGATGCGCGCGCGGCGCTCCGGGGCGGGTATCCGCCTGCGCACCACATCGTCGACGACTACTTCCGACACATCCGCAGGTTAGCAGCCCGAATCGCCCGCAGATGGGCGCAGAGCTTCGAATTGACAACCAACAGTCACGTTGGTTAGCTGCGATTCATCACGGCTCGAGGAGGTATCGCCATGCCGGACCAGCAGCCCGGGATCACGCGGCGCAGCTTCGTCCGCAGCACCGGGCTGGCCGCGGCCGGCGGGCTGACCGCGGCCGCCCTCGGATCCCTCGGCGCGGGTCCCGTGGGCGCCTCGACCGGGGCCGGCAAGCGGGTCGCCGTGCTCGGCGGGGGGATGGCCGGGCTCGCTGCCGCGCACGAACTCGTCGAGCGGGGCTTCCGGGTCACCGTCTTCGAGCCCACCGCACTGGGCGGCAAGGCACGCAGCATCCCGGTACCGCACACCGCGACCGGTTCGCGGCGCGACCTCCCCGGCGAACACGGCTTCCGGTTCTTCCCCGGCTTCTATCACCATGTGCCCGACTCGATGCGCCGTATCCCGTTCCCCGGCAACGAGAACGGCGTGCACGACAACCTGATGTCGGCGGCGGGCGGCAAGTTCCTGCGCGCGAACGGCCGGGCCGACGGCGGCCCGTTCGGCCTGGGGCCGGACCCTTGGGCGCTGTTCGACGTCGACTACCTCCGCAGATATCTCCTGGACAACCTCGGCGGCAAGACGGTCCCGCCCGATGAGCTGACCTTCTTCGTGACGAAGCTGCTGGTCTTCCTCACCAGCTGCGACGAGCGACGCTTCGGCGAGTGGGAGTACATCAGCTGGTGGGACTACGTGCGCGCGGCGACGATGTCGAGCGAGTACCAGACCGTGCTCGCCAAGGGCCTGACGAGCGACGTCGTC
>JAVHVB010000304.1:0-6430 GCA_032160775.1 Pseudonocardiales bacterium
TTGCAGGCGATCCCGGATCCGCAGGACTGCGGCGACCCCGACCACGGCGGGCAGGGCTACGGCGGGACGGTTCGCCGTCCACCCGCCAACGTCGACCCGATGGCCCCGAACGTCGGCGCCCGCTGCACGGCGCCGAACACCGGCCCGCACGCCACGTCCGTGCGCGGGTCCGCGCACGTGCCCGGTGGCGACCCGATCAGCGTGTCCGGCGGCGGCTACGTCTATCCGCGCACGGTCACCAAGAACCTGCTGCGCGTCGGGGCCCCGCTTGCGACGTCGGACACGCTCGGCGATGCGTCCTGGGTCGCCCTCGTCACCGCCTCCCTGCACTGACGCCCGTGTCGCCGGACGAGCTGCGCGGCGAACCGGGTCGGACGCGGCTGCTCTCTGTTCTGTTCACCGACATCGTCGGTTCTACCGAGCTGGTCGCGGCATTCGGCGACGAGCGGTGGCGAGCGCTGCTCGCACGGCACGATAGCGCTGTCCGGGAGCAGCTGGCCCGCTTCGATGGCACCGAGATCGACACGGCCGGGGACGCGTTCTTCGCGACGTTCGAGCTGCCGATCCAGGCCGTCGAGTGCGCGCTCGGGGCGGTGCGGGCCGTCCGACAGCTCGGCCTGCAGATCCGCTGCGGCGTCCACATGGGCGAGTGCTTCGTGTCAACCGACTCGGTGCGCGGCATGACCGTGCACATCGGCGCCCGGGTCTCCGCCAAGGCCGCCGCCGGCGAAGTCCTCGTTTCGAGCACCGTGCGCGACGTCCTGGCCGGCGCCGAACTCACCTTCGAGGGCCGCGGCGAGCACGCCCTCAAGGGCGTCGACGGGCGCTGGCGGTTGTACGCGGTCGAGCCGCGGCACCACCGCGCGGCCGCAGATGTGCCACCGCTGCTGCGGGCCCGACCGGCACAGCGACCTGTGCCGTGGTGGAAGCGTCGGCGCACCGCCGTCGCCGGCGTCGCGGCGGTGGCCCTCGCGTCGGGCGCGATCGCGTACGTCGCGAGCCGGGGCGAGAGTCCGAAGGCAGCGGCGACGACGGTCGCGGCGGACTCGGTCGTCGCTCTCGACGCAGCGACGGGTCGGATCATCACGACGGCGGCCGTCGGTCGCCGGCCGGTCGGCCTCACCGCGACGAAGTCCGCCATCTGGGTGACCAACAGCGTCGACCGGAGCATCTCCGGTGTCGACGGCGATGGGCGGGTGACCACGATCTCGCCGGTCGGCGCCGGCCCGTCGGCGATCGTCGAGGCCGGGAACCTGCTCTGGGTCGCCAACGTGGATGGGCACAGCATTTCCAGGATCAGCCCGCAGACCAAGACGGTCGTGGGTGACGCGATCGAGTCCGGCAACGGGCTTTCCGACATCGCCTACGGCGCCGGCGCGGTCTGGACCACCAACGCCGTGGACGGAACCGTCTGGAAGATCGACGCCGACACCGGCACCGTCACCAAGCGGACCCGGGTCGCACCCGCGTTGCGGGCCATCGTCGCGACCGACGAAGCGGTGTGGACGGTGAGCGAGTCGGCTGGCACGCTCATCCAGCTCGATCCGGGTAGCGGTGCCATCACCCGCGTCGTCCACGTGGGCAACGGGCCCCGCGCGGTCACCGCCGATGGCGGGGCGGTCTGGGTCGCGAACGGCTTCGACGGCACGGTGTCGCGCGTCGACGAGGACGACGGGACGGTCAGCGCGACGATCCCAGTCGGCGACGGCCCGCGCTCGCTCGCCTTCGCCGCCGGGAACGTCTTCGTCGCGAACGAGAACGACGGCACGGTGACCGTGATCGACGCGGCGGACAACACGGTCACGCACAGGATCGAGCTGGGGAACGCGCCGATGGCGCTCGCGGCAGCCGGCGACCGCGTGTGGGTCTCGGTGCGCGGGGGCATCTTGGAGTACCGGGGCGGCACGCTGCGGGTCGGCGTTCCGGTCCTGCCCGGCGGCATCGACCCAGGAGATTTCGACCCGCGCTTCGCCTGGAGCGGGTTCGGCTTTGCGGTCACCAGTGCTACCCATGACGGGCTGGTCGGGTACAAACGGGTGGGCGGCCTCGAAGGCACCACCGTCCTCCCGGACCTGGCCGAGGAAATCCTGCCGCCCACCGACGGCGGCCGCACGTACAACTTCCGGCTTCGGCCGAATCTGCGCTACTCCGACGGGTCGCCGGTGCATGCCTCCGACGTCCGCGCGACCTACGAATCGGGGTTCCGCGCCGGCGCCGTGGGCACAGTTCTCCTCCGCTCCATCGCCGGCGCCGACGCCTGCTCGCGGAAGGCGTGCGACCTGTCCGCCGGCATCGTCACCGACGACGATTCCCGCACGGTGACCTTCCATCTGCGCCGCCCGAACCCGGACTTCCTGTACGACCTGGCAGTTCCCCTGGCTGTAGTGATGCCGGCTGGCACCCCCGCGGAAGACACCGAGTCAACACCCGTCCCGGGCACCGGGCCGTACCAGCTGGCTCGCGCACAGGGCACCCGGCGCCAGGGCAGCGCCGTCCTCACCCGCAACCCGTACTTCCACGCACGCGGGCCGGCGGCCCCGGACGGCTACCCGGACCGGATCGAGCTGTCCTGGGGCGGAACACCCGATGAGCGCCTCGCCAAGGTGAAGAGCGGCGCGCAGGACTGGAGCCCCTACAGCGACGATGCAAGTGAATCGTTCCAGCGGTTGGCGACCGAGGTCCCCGCCCAGTTCCATATCTTCGACCAGCAGACGGTTGCGTTCGCCACCCTCAATTCCTTGATACCGCCGTTCGACGACATCCGCGTCCGACGTGCTGTCAACTTCGCCGTCGATCGCCAGGCGATGACGGAGGCGGTGGGCGGGTCGCCGCGCGCCGACGTAACGTGCCAGGTCCTGCCGAAGGACGTCTTCGGCTACCTGTCCTACTGCCCGTACACGCTCGACCCGAGCGCGTCGGGCGTGTGGAGCGCACCGGACCTGGAAACCGCACGCCGACTCGTCGCCGCGTCCGGAACGCGCGGGGAGCGCGTGTCGATCTCATTTGTGGCGAACAGCCCGCGCGCGCCCAGCGCGCCGGTCCTCGCCGACGCGCTACGCAAGCTCGGGTACCGCGTCAGGCTCAACCCGCTGTCCGCGGAGGCCCTGTTCCGACACGCCCTCGACAACCCCGGCTGGCAGGTGATGCTGGACGGCTGGCTCGGCGACTTCCCCTCGGCGTCTAGCTTCTTGGTCACGCTGCTCGCGTGCCCGTCCGCCGTCGACCGCCTCACTGGGGCCGGCGGGACGTCAGTGAACGAGGCGCATTTCTGTTCGCCGAGGATCGACCAGCAGATGTCCGCGGCGCTCGCGGCGCAGGAGCGCAACCCGCTCGCGGCGGTGAGCGACTGGGCAGCCGTCGACCGCCAGGTCACCGACGCCGCGCCGTGGGTCTCCTACGCGACCTTCCGGACGGCCACCGTGGTGTCGCCGCGCGTGGGCAACGTGCTGTACAACCCTGCGCTCGGCTATCTGATGACCCAGATGTGGCTCACCTAGCCCCTCCGGGGTCCATCACCTAGACTCACCGCTAGGTAGAACACGTTCTAGTTAGGATGTGCCTTGATCCGACGAGTCGCCGTGCTGGCGGCTGTGGTGCTTGCCGCTTCACTCGCCGCGCCCCCGCCGGCGAGTGCCGGGACGGCAGCGCCGTACCCGGTCACCTACGACTTCCTCATCGGGGCGGTCGCAGCCGGCTATCCGTTCGACGCCGACCCGCCGGGCGCCAACATCTGGACCTGTCAACCCACGGCCCAACACCCGCGGCCGGTGGTACTGGTGCACGGCACCTTCGGCAACAAGAACACCAACTGGCGTACCTACGCCCCGCTGCTGGCGAACAACGGCTACTGCGTCTACTCCCTCACCTACGGGCTCGCGCCGAACGACCCGCCCGTGCTGAACCAACTCGGCGGTCGCACCAGCATCGCCGGCAGCGCCCACGAGCTCGCCGACTTCGTAGCGCGCGTCCTCCAGGCGACCGGAACCCACAAGGTCGACATCGTCGGCCACTCACAGGGCACGGTCGTTCCCGAGTACTACGCGAAGTTCCTCGGCGGCGCGGCGCACATCAAGAACTACATCTCGCTCGCGCCGCTGTGGCACGGAACGAAGTCGACGTCCGGGCTCGTGCAGGCGGCGCGGGTATTCGGTGTGCCTGAGGACCAGGTGCCGGTCTGCCCGGCCTGCGCGCAGATGGACGCGTCGTCGGACTTCATCCGCCGGCTCCGCGCCGGCGGCGTCGTACTGCCCGGGATCACCTATACGAACATCATGACCACGCACGACGAGCTGGTGAAGCCGTACACCAGCGGCCGGGAGGCCGGGATGACCAATCTGGTTGTCCAGGACTTCTGCAAGCAGGACTTCACCGAGCACTTCGAGATCGCCTCGGACCCGGTCGGTGCCGCGCTGGTGCTCAACTCGCTGGATCCGGCGCACAAGCGGGCCGTGCCGTGCGAGCTGGTGCTGCCCTTCATCGGCCCGCTCGGCTAGCGCCTCAGCCGGCCGCGGCGCAAAGCATCAGCCGGGTCCGCGTGCGCGGCCGCCCGCCCTGACGATCTCGGCATCCTTCGACTGCGGCGTAAGCACTGCCCGCCGCCTAGAGTTGCAACCGGTGTGCGGCTCGAACGACGGGAGTTCGAATGACGGTGGCGTGCCCCGCGTGTGCCGCGGCCAATCCGGAGAACGGCAGGTTCTGCGAGGAGTGCGGGACTTCGCTGGCCGCGGCCTGCCCGTCCTGCGGTGCGCCGGTCGGCGCCGGTAAGAAGTTCTGCGGGTCGTGCGGCAGCGCGCTGTCCGGTGCGGCGGGGGCGGGGGCGGCCACGCCGGCGACGGTGGCTGCGCCGATCGCCGAACGCCGCGTCTGCTCGGTGCTGTTCTGCGACCTCGTCGGCTTCACGCCACTGTCGGAATCGCGGGACGCCGAAGAGGTTCGCGAGCTCCTCTCCCGCTACTTCGAGACCGCCCGCACGGTGATCGCCCGGTACGGCGGCGTCGTCGAGAAGTTCATCGGCGACGCAGTCATGGCCGTCTGGGGCACCCCGATCGCCGTCGAGGGCGACACCGAGCGCGCGGTACGTGCGGCCCTCGAACTTGTCAGCGCGGTCGGCGCGCTCGGCGCGGAGATCCACGCGCCGACCCTCGCGGCTCGGGCCGGCGTGGTCACCGGCGAGGTCGCCGTCACCGTGGGCGCCACCAACGAAGGCATGGTGGCCGGCGACGTGGTGAACACAGCCGCTCGGGTTCAGTCGGTCGCGGCGGCGGGTTCCGTTTTCGTCGACGCGTCGACCAGGCGGCTCGCCCAGGCGGGCATCGAGTTCGCCGACGCGGGGGAATTCACCTTGAAGGGCAAGGCCGAGTCCCAGCAGCTCTGGCGAGCCGGCCGGGTTCTCTCCAACGTCGGCGGCGCACAGCGTGTCGATGGGCTGGAGGCACCGCTCACCGGTCGCAGCGTCGAGTTGCGGCTGCTGAAGGAGCTGTTCCACGCCTCGGTCGACCGGCGTCAGCTCCGGCTGGTCGCGGTCACGGGGCCGGCCGGTGTCGGGAAGTCCCGGCTCGGTTGGGAGTTCGAGAAATACATCGACGGACTCGCGGACGCGGTGTGGTGGCACCGCGGCCGGTGCCTTTCCTACGGCGACGGCGTCTCGTTCTGGGCGCTCGCCGAGATCGTCCGGCAGCGGCTCGAGATCGCCGAGGAGGACCGGGTCGATGTGGCGGCAGCCAAGCTGGTCGACGGCTTGGAGCGTTACCTCCCCGACTCAGACGAGCGCGACTACGTGGGCCTTCGACTGGCTCGGCTCCTCGGCGTCCCGTTCGCGGCGGACCCGGGTCAGGATCTGTCCCGCGAGGAGCTGTTCGCGGGGTGGCGGCGCTGGTTCGAGCGGTTGGCCGAGAGTTCGCCGGTCGTATTGCTGATCGAGGATCTGCACTACGCCGACGCGGGAGTACTCGACTTCCTCGACCACCTGCTCGACTGGGGACGCGACGCGGCGATCTTCGTCCTGACCTTCAGCCGGCCGGAGATGCGCGTGGACCGGCCCGCCTGGGGAGCAGGCCGTAACCGGACGCTGCTCGCGCTCGACCCGTTGGACCCGGCGTCGATGGGCGCGCTACTGGACGCTTTGGTGCCGGGCCTGCCGCCGGGTGCCGCATCCGCGATCGCTGATCAGGCACACGGCATCCCACTGTTCGCGGTAGAGACCATCCGCGCGCTGATCGATCGGGACGTAGTGATCCCCAGCGGTGGTGTGTACCGGCTGATCGGTGAGCTCGGCGCGCTCACCGTGCCAGACAGCTTGCACGGCCTGCTCGCCGCCCGACTCGACGCCTTGCCGCCAGACGTCCGCAGCCTGGTCGCTGACGCAGCGGTCCTCGGCTCGACGTTCCCCGTCGAAGCGCTGAGCGACGTCTCCGGCCGGGCCCCCGACGAG
>JAVHVB010000305.1:0-3758 GCA_032160775.1 Pseudonocardiales bacterium
CGACCCGATGCTGCGCGGCCTCGAGGAACGGCCCACCCACGGCTCGCTGCAGATGGTGGTCGAGGCAACGCGCGGTGCCTGAGCCGGCGATGACGACCATCCTGGTCGAGCCCAACCCGCTCGGCCACCGGTTCCAGGCCGTCGCCGAGGTCGCCGAGGTCGCGAGGCGCAGCGGCGACGTGGTGCTGCTGACCTCGAAGGGCGCCGGCGAGAGCGAGTGGTTCGCCTCGTTCCTGCAGGACGCGCCGATCACGGTCGTCGAGCGCTACGACTCGATCTACCCGCCCACCCGCGAGATGGCGCGCGGCATCGCCGAGGTGGCGCGCGGTCGCTCGGCGTCCACGGCGGTCGTCATGGACGCCGACGAGTCGCTGAAGCGGTGGTGGTACGCGGCGTGGCTGGAGTTCCGCGGGCTCCCGAACAAGCCACGCGTCGTGTTCATGCTCACCCGGTACATCGCCCGGCTCGAACTGCTCGACCTCGCCGGCTGGCAGCTCAAGATCAGCAAGGCCGTGCTGGCCCTGCTGGCGATGGCGACCGGCACGCTGCACCGCGCCGCGGGCTTCGCCGGGCGCGACGACTTCTCGACGGGCTGGGTGGTCAAGCGGCTGCGCGACCCAGCGGTGAACACGGCCCACGCGCGCGATCGCGCGGAGCTTCGGCGCAAGCTCGATCTGCCGCAGGACCGGCGCATCGTCGGCATCATCGGCGCCATCGACGCGCGCAAGAGCGTGCCGCTGCTGTACGAGGCCACCGTCGCCAGCGGGCCGGACGCGGATCTGCTCGTCGCCGGCTCGATGACCGACGACGTCGCGGAGTGGGTCGACGCGCGCACGCCGGCGGAGTTGGCGCGCCTCGTGCTGCGCCGCGGCCACCTGACCAACGACGAGCTCGACCAGCTCGTCGCCGCCTGCGACGTGATCTCGGTCGTCCAGTTGAACAAGGGTCCGAGCGGGATCATGGGTAAGGCGCTCACCGCAGGGGTGCCGGTCGTCACGGCCGGGTCGAAGGTCCGCGCGCACGAGCTCTCGGTCACGAAGGCCGGGCTGGCCGCCGAGATGACCGCCGGGTCCGTCGCGGACGCGCTGCGCCGGCTCTACGAGTGGGCGCCGGGCCGGGTGAACACGGACGCGCTGCCGCCCGCCACCACCGAGGCGTTCGCCGAGACGCTGCTCGGCGTGCAGCCGGGCGGCCGGCTGCCCGGCCGCTGAGCCGTCCGGGATTTCGCGCCCGCCGGGCCGGTAAACTGAAGCCTCCGCTTTCGGTTGGAGGTAGCTCCTTGAGTCTCGTCGTGCAGAAGTACGGCGGATCCTCCGTCGCGGATGCCGAGCGCATCAAACGCGTCGCCGAGCGGATCGTGCAGACGAAGAAGGCCGGCCACGACGTCGTCGTGATCGTCTCGGCGATGGGTGACACCACGGACGAGCTCATCGACCTCGCCCAGCAGATCGTGCCGGTCCCCGAGGGACGCGAGTTCGACATGCTGCTGACCGCCGGTGAGCGCATCTCGATGGCGTTGCTCGCGATGGCCATCAACTCGCTTGGCTACAAGGCGGAGTCGTTCACCGGCTCGCAGGCCGGTGTGCTCACCACGTCGGTGCACGGCAAGGCGCGCATCGTGAACATCACCCCGGGCCGGGTGGAGAACTCGGTGGCGCAGGGCAACATCGCGATCGTTGCCGGTTTCCAGGGTTTCTCGAAAGAGACGATGAACATCACGACGCTCGGCCGGGGCGGCTCGGACACCACGGCGGTGGCGCTGGCGGCCGCGCTCGACGCGTCGGTCTGCGAGATCTACACCGACGTCGACGGCGTGTTCACCGCTGACCCGCGCATCGTGCCGAACGCGCGGCAGCTGGCGAGCGTCACCTACGAGGAGATGCTCGAGTTGGCCGCCGCGGGGGCGAAGATCCTGCATCTGCGCAGCGTCGAGTACGGCCGCCGCTACCACGTCCCCATCCACGTCCGCTCGTCCTTCTCCGGACGACCGGGCACCACCGTTACCGGATCGATTGAGGAGCTCTCGGTGGAAGACGCGATCATCAGCGGCGTCGCGCACGACCGCAGCGAGGTCAAGGTGACCGTCGTGAACGTGCCGGACAAACCCGGTGAGGCGGCCGCCATCTTCCGCGAACTGGCCGCCGCCGAGATCAACATCGACATGATCGTCCAGAACATCTCGACCGGCGGCACCGGCCGCACGGACGTCTCGTTCACGCTGCCGGCCACCGACGGCCCGACGGCCCTCGGTGCGCTGAAGAAGGTGCAGGACGCGATCGGCTTCACCGAGCTGCTCTACGACGACCACATCGGCAAGCTGTCGCTCGTCGGCGCCGGGATGCGCTCGCACCCCGGTGTGTCGGCGCGGTTCTTCACCGCGCTGGCCGACGCCGGGGTGAACGTCGAGATGATCTCGACCTCGGAGATCCGCATCTCGGTGATCTGCCGGGACACCGATCTCGACGTCGCTGTGCGGGCCGTCCACGACGCGTTCGAACTCGGCTCGGACGAAGAGCAGGCCGTCGTCTACGGCGGCACCGGCCGATGACTCGGAAGGATTGAGATGCGAGTCGGAGTAGTCGGGGCCACCGGGCAGGTCGGCACCATGATGCGGCGGATCCTCGCCGACCGGTCGTTCCCGGTCGACGAGATCCGGTTCTTCGCCTCCGCCCGGTCGGCCGGCAGCACGCTGCCCTGGGACGGTGTGGACATCCGCGTCGAGGACGCCGCCGCCGCCGACCCGAGCGGCCTGGACATCGCGCTGTTCTCCGCCGGCGGGTCGACGTCGAAGGAGCTCGCGCCGAAGTACGCGGCTGCCGGCGTCACCGTCATCGACAACTCCTCCGCCTGGCGGATGGATCCGGACGTGCCGCTCGTCGTGGCCGAGGTGAACGGCGCGGAGGCGTTCCGCGCGCCGAAACGGATCATCGCCAACCCGAACTGCACGACGATGGCAGCGATGCCCGTGCTCAAGCCGCTGCATGACGAGGCGGGGCTCGTCCGGCTCGTCGTCTCGACCTACCAGGCGGTTTCCGGTTCCGGCGGCGCCGGCGTCGCGGAGCTGGACGCCCAGCTGCGGGCGGCGGGGGATAAGGCTGCCGAGCTGACCTTCGACGGCGCCGCGCTCACGCTGCCGGAGCCGAGGAAGTACGTCGCGCCGATCGCCTTCAACGTCGTCCCGATGGCCGGCTCGATCGTCGACGACGGCGAGTTCGAGACGGACGAGGAGAAGAAGCTGCGCAACGAGTCGCGCAAGATCCTCGCGATCCCGTCGCTGCGCGTCTCGGGTACATGTGTGCGGGTGCCGGTGTTCACCGGCCACTCGCTGTCGATCAATGCCGAGTTCGAGCGATCGCTGCCCGTTGCGCGCGCCGTCGAACTGCTGCGCAGCGCGCCCGGCGTCGAGCTGAGCGAGGTGCCCACGCCGCTGCTCGCAGCCGGCCGTGACCCCGCCTTCGTGGGCCGCATCCGGCAGGACCCCGGCGTCGACGGCAACCGCGGTCTCGCCCTGTTCGTGAGCAACGACAACTTGCGCAAGGGCGCGGCGCTGAACGCCGTGCAGATCGCGGAACTACTTCTGGGCTGACCGGACGGGCTTGGCCGGGATCCCGGCGACCACGGCGCCGGCCGGGACGTCGCCGGTGACCACCGAGTTGGCGCCGATCACGGCGCCGTCGCCGATCTTCACCGCGCCGAGGACGACTGCGTGCGCGCCGATGACCACGTCGTCGCCGACCTGCGGCGCCGTCCACTCGCCG
>JAVHVB010000306.1:0-4418 GCA_032160775.1 Pseudonocardiales bacterium
CCTGTCGACGCACATGCCGAACGTGTCGCCCCAGGGTGCTTTCTCCAGTGGGACGGACACCGATCCGCCGTCGGCGAGCTTGTCCCAATAGCCGCGCAGGGTGTCCTCGTCGTCGCCGCTGAGCGACACCTGACCGTTCGAGCCCTCTTTGAACTCCATGTGGCTCGGGGTGTCTGCGCCCATCAAGGTAATGCCGTTCGATGACTGGAGCTGGGCGTGCATGACCAGGTCCTTCTCCTGCTCCTCGACCTGACCGCCGATGTCGCCGAACGTGCTCACCTGCAGCTCGCCGCCGAAGGTTGACTTGTAGAACTCCATCGCCTCACGTGCGTTGCTCTTGAAGTTCAGATACGGGTTGAGCGTGACGCCCATCTCGTGTGCCTCCTCGGGCTAGGTGTTGTGGTGGAGCGCTACAGAACGACGTTCCCCCGCAACATCATCCGCACAGGTCCGACAACGGCCGCAAGGTCGACCCGGGGGTCGGTTCGGTAAACAACGAGATCGGCCGGCGCGCCCTCGTCCAGTCCGGGCAACCCCAGCCACTCGCGACCGCGCCAGGACGCCTGGGCGATGACGTCCGGCTGCGGGATGCCCGCGCCGATCAACGCGCGGATCTCGTCGCGGACGAGTCCGTGCGGCAGCGACCCGCCGGCGTCGGTGCCGGTGTACACGGGCACACCGGCCTCCCACGCGGAGCGGATCCGGTCGCGCGAGGTCGCGAACAGCGCCCGCATGTGCGCGGCGTAGCGAGGGTACTTCGCGGCGCCGGCCAGCGCGATCTGCGGGAAGTTGTCGATGTTGATCAACGTGGGAACGACCGCGCAACCGGCGTCCTTGGCTGCCGCGATCAGCTCGTCGGTCAGGCCGGTCCCGTGTTCGATCGAGTCGATGCCGGCCGCGATCAGCCCGGGTAGCGCGTCCTCGCTGAAGACGTGCGCGGCCACCCGCGCGCCCAGCTCGTGTGCCCGCGTGACGCCGGCTTTCAGTGCGTCGTCCGGCCAGACCGGTGCAAGGTCGCCCAGGTCACGGTCAATCCAGTCGGCGGCCAGCTTGACCCAGCCGTCGCCCGCGGCCACCTGCCGCTCGACCTCCGCCACCAGGCCCGCCGGCTCAACCTCCACACCGAGGCCGCGGATGTACCGCTTCGGCCGGGCGATGTGCCGGCCGGCCCGGATCAGCCGCGGCAGGTCGTCGCGCTCCTGGATGCTGCGATTGTCGACCGGCGAGCCGGCGTCGCGCAGCAGCAGCGCGCCGGCGGCGCGGTCGAGCAGCGCCTGCTCGGCCTGGTCGTCCGGGTCGGGCACGTTGCCGCTCGGCGCGAGGCCGATGTGGCAGTGCGCGTCGATGAACCCTGGCGTGATCCAGCCGCGGTCGGAGACTGTTTCCCACTCCCCGGTCGGCCTGCTGAACGTCAGCCGGCCGTCCAGCACCCAGGCATCGCGCTCGGACTCATCGGGCAGGAAGACGCCACGCAGGTGGTAGACCGTCACACTCCGGACGCTACCCACCGACGTCGGCCACTCGGCTCAGAATGGCGGAGGATCGGGGTCGGATTCAGTTCCCGAATCGGCGGCCGTGAGGAACACCAGCGGTCTGCCTCGTCGGGTGAGGGGACTGAAGCTGGGTTCGAGTTCCGCCAGCCCGTCGTAGGGCATGGGGAGGTCGGCCGGCCACTGGCGTGGGACCGGTGCCGGTAGCGGCGGGGCGACCGGCTCTACCTGGACGACGTGACGGCGGCCGAGTGGGCTGATCCAGACGAAGGTGTGCTCGTCGCGGCGGACCAGACGCCAACCGCCAACAGTCTTGAGCCGGTGGTCGTGTTGGCATCCGGGTTCAAGGTTCTCTTCGTCGGTCCGGCCGCCGCGCGAGTGGTCGTGGCGGTGGTCGAGGTCGCAATCGCTGGCTGGTCGTCGACAGCCGGCGAATACGCAGTGCTGGAACCTGATCTGCGTGCGGCGGCGCAGCCGTCTACCGGCGAAGCGGGCTGACGCGTCCTGGGCGATGGGTTCCTGCTCGGCGTGCTGCGCGGCCAGGTCGGCAAGCACCGCGGACCAGGTCGGGTGCTCGGCGGCGGTCGCGGCGTCGGTGAGCAACTCGCGTGGGGCGTGCAGTTCGACGATGGCGCCCTCGACGCGCGGTCCACTCGCTTTCGGACCCTTCGACCGGCGGCGGGTGATGCCGTCGGAGACCAACTGTCCGGCACCGTCGACCACCGCGAAACGCCATTCGCCCTTGCGCTGGCGCTGGGCGATGGTCCGGGCTACCGATGCGGTGACGGGACCCCAACCCGTGATCTCGCCGGGCTGCTCATCGATACCGAGCAACGTGCCGAGACCGACCTTCAGATGCACGCCACGAGAAATGCCCACGCCGACCTCGGCAACGTCGTTTTCCGGCGTGGAACGACCGGTGTCGGACGCTGGCTCGCCGATTTCGGTCGGCCCTTCTTGCCGGTGAGGAAATTGGCTCACCAATCTTGCGACGATTGCTGATTCGGCCATTCCGTGAAAGCGGCCGTCGAGCAAGCCGAGGAACAGTTCTGCGCGAAGATGGTCGATTTTCGCTGCAGCTCCGGCGCGTTTGGCGGCGTCGGCGAGCGCGTCGACCCGAGCGCACGCGGCGGCCGCCTGCTCGGCCGGTAGGTACTGGCCGGACACCGTCGCCGAACCGTCGTTGTTCAGGTACCCGATCACCCGGCGTTCGTGCACGGCTTGCTTATAACGCCGTTCGGCCCACGCCGGGTCGAGCGCGACCGCCACTCGCCGCACCTTCTCGGCCAATCGGGTCGCGGTGAGACGGGCAGCCTCGGGCAGCAGCGTGTCGAGCAGCACGGTCCGCTGGTCGTCGGTCAAGTCGAGACAACCGTCGGCCAGCACGATCGCCCGAGTGCGGTCGATGAGCCCGGATGCCAGCGCGTTCATCACGGGCGGCAGGCAGGCGACCCCGTCGGCATTCTCCAGTTCGCGGCGCGCCGAGCGGCGGGTAAGCAGCAACTCGGCGCGGATCTCGTCGACGGCAGAGTCGAAGATCCGATCGGCAGTCCACCGGGTGCCGGGCACGAGGTTGGGGGTCGGGTCGCGGTGCGCGATCTCGGCCATCACTGCCCAGACTCTCGCCTGCTGGTGACTGAGTTGGCGCGACTCCGCGCTGAGCAGCTCGTGCAGTTCAAGATCCGTCGCGTCATGGGGATCGGTCGACGCGAGGCGCGCACCCAATTCCGGGCCGGTCGGCATTGCCGCCAACTCGCTCGAAATCGTGTCCGCCATGCCTCAAATTCTAAAGGGCACCACCGACAATTCCGGACTTATCCACCGACGGAAATCATCGAATTCCTGGCCAACCGGACCAATGGGAACCAAGAGCCCGGAAAAGGCAACCCGAAAGCGAAACGAAGAAGGAACCCAACTCCTCGTCGCTGCGCCTTTGCACTGCACTGCACTTTGCGGCTACTCCTCGTCGCTGCGCTTTTGCTGTGCGCTTTTCGTCGTTCAGCCAGCCCAGGCGCCGGCGATCTGTGCCCGCGCCTCGGACAGCAGTTCGGGCAGAACGCGCGTTTGCCCGACGATCGGCATGAAGTTGGTGTCGCCGCCCCAGCGCGGGACGACGTGTTGGTGCAGGTGGGCGGCAATCCCCGCCCCGGCCACCGGCCCCTGGTTGATGCCCAGATTGAAGCCGTGCGGCGCCATCACGGTGCGCAGGACCTGCATCGCGCGCTGGGTGAACTGCGCGAGCTCGAGCGTCTCGTCGGCGTCGAGGTCCGGGTAGTCGGCGACGTGCCGGTACGGCACCGACATGAGGTGACCGCTGTTGTACGGGTAGAGGTTCAGGACGGCGTAGACCTTCGCGCCGCGCGCGACGATCAGCGCGTCTTCGTCCGAGCGGCCCGGAGCCGCGCAGAACGGGCAGTCTTCGCCCGCCTTGTCATGCGACGGCTTGCCCTCGCCGCGGATGTACACCATCCGGTGCGGCGTCCACAGCCGACCGAACCCGTCCGGGTCGCCGGCGAAACTGTCCGCGAACTCAGCCATACATCGCCTCAGACATACATCGCCTCAGACATACAGCTCGGCCGTCGGCGACCCGTTCTCCCGGCGCGTGACGGTGTCGGCGATCTCGTCGATCGCCTGCGCGACCGGGATGCCGTTGCGCTGGGTGCCGTCCCGGTACCGGAACGACACGGCACCCGCTTCCGCGTCGGTGGCGCCGGCGATCAGCATGAACGGCACCTTCTGCTGCTGCGCGGTGCGGATCTTCTTCTGCATCCGGTCGTCCGAGGAGTCGACCTCGGCGCGGATCCCGCGCGCGGCGAGCCGCGCGCCGACCTCGTGCAGGTACCCGACCTGCTCGTCGGTGACCGGGATCCCGATGACCTGCACCGGCGAGAGCCAGGCCGGGAACGCGCCCGCATAGTGCTCGGT